>CAZVFF010000136.1:0-2293 GCA_964626395.1 uncultured Iamiaceae bacterium
CCGCTGTCGGTACTGGACGACCTGTGGCGGCAGCAGTGGCCGGGCGGCATCTACAACTCGGGGTTCACCCGGGTGTGGATCCAGATGCGTGATGCCGAGACGAAGATGGGTGGCCAGGCCTGGGACGCGCAGCGCATCGCGAACGGCGACGAGGTCGCGGCCGCGAACCAGCGGGTCCGCAGCATCGACCTGGACTTCGCCCGGTTCGGGCACGCCATGGACACCTACCGGGATGCGATGCGGGCCCGTCGCGTCGCCGACCTCGTCGACCGCATCGAGGTGCCGGTGTACCTGACCGGATCCTGGCAGGACGAACAGACCGGCAGCCGGGCGGCACTCATGCTCGACCGGTTCACCGGATCCCCCCACACGGTGTTCACCTTCACCAACGGGCACCACCCCGACGGCTACTCGCCGATGCTGTTGGGTCGCTGGTTCGAGTTCCTGAACTTCCACGTGGCCCGGCGGATCCCCAGGATCCACCCGACGGTCCGGGAACTCGCACCGGTGTTGCTCGCCGAACAGTTCGGCTACACCCCGACCCTGGAGGCCGACCGGTTCACCCGGTTCGGTGACGACTTCGACGCGGCGTTCGCCGCCTACCGGGCCGAGGACCCCGTCAGACTCCTGTTCGAGAGCGGCGCCGCGGGGGACGTACCCGGCGCGCCCGGGGAACGGTTCGCGTCGAGCGCGACCACCTGGCCCGTTCCGGACACGACCGTGCGGCGACTGTGGTTGGGTCCGGACCACACGGTCCACGCCGAGGCTCCCCGGTCCGACGGGGCCGTCACCTGGGCGGACGACCCGGATGCCGGCGCGGAGAGCTACGCGGCGACCGACGAATTCGACGCGTTCATCCGCCCGACCATCGATTACGAGTGGACACGGTTCCCCGCCGGTCGTCAGGCCGTCTGGGAACGGCACGTGGACGAGACGTTCGCCATCGCCGGGCAGGCGCACCTGGACCTGTGGCTGTGCCCGGGCACCACCGACACCGCCGTGCAGGTCACCCTCAGCGAGATCCTCCCCGACGGGAACGAGGTCCGCGTCCAGACCGGTTACCACCGCCCCGTGCACCGGGTCGAGGAACACCCCGACGCCGACCTGTTCGTCGACCACACCTTCGCCGCCGAGGATCGCCGCGACCTCGTCGTCGGAGAGTGGATCCGTACCCGCGTGCCGCTGCTGCCCGTGGCGTGCGTGTTCCGCCGGGGCACGACGCTGCGGATCGCGGTGTCCACACCGGGCCGTGACCACCCGTTCTGGCGGTTCGAGAACCCGACCGGACCGGGTGGGACCCACCGTGTCGGCGTGGGTGGCCCGCACGCCTCGTCGCTCGTGCTCCCGGCGATCCCCGTACCGGACCACCCGGCCGGGTTCCCCGCCGCGGACGCCCTGCGCGGCCGGGTGCACCGTAGGGCCGAACCGGTCTGAGGCACCCCGGGCGCCACGACACCCGGGGGCGCGGGGCGTTGCCGCCCGGGGCGTTCAGCGCTGCTGGACCAGCAGGGTCTGCACGGCACGGCCGATCCGACCCCGCGTGTCGTACAGGTCCGCTTCGGCGGTACCGGTCCCGCCCGGGTCGACGCGGGTCACCGCATCGACACCGATGTGTTCACCCACCGGCAACCGGTGCAGGGTGAGGGTCAGATCCGGGTTGATGAACACCCAGTCCGTGGCCGGCAGGGTCCACGACACGCCGTTCAGGAAGTCCGAAGCGGCCGCGGCGCGCGCGAGCGGGCCGGGTTCCTCGCCGGCGACGACGGGGACGACCAGCCGGATCCAGTCGGTCACCGGACCCGCTCGGCCCAGGTCGCCGCGTACCAGGACGTGTTCGGTGGCATCCGCGTGGAAGGCGACTTCCGCGGTGGGGAACCCCCAATCCGACGTCCGGGACACCGCCGTCGACGGGGCCGGCGGAGGTGGGTCGTCGGGGGCGACCAGGTTGGCGGGCAGGGCGATGTCGGCCCGGCGGATCGCGAGAAGTGACGCCCGGCAGAGGCGCCGCCCGTCGGGGCCGGTGATCGTGACGTCGGCGACCTGGACGTTGCGTCCCGGGCGAACCACCGACGCGGCGACCGTCAACGGTTCCAGCGGCACGGGGCGTTCCAGGTCCAGGGTGAAACGCGTGACCAGGTACGGGCCGTCGAAGGTTCTCGCGAAAAGTCGTTCCCCGGCACGGGCGACGATCGCCGCGACCGGGCCGCCGTGCAACGCGTCCGGTGACCACGGCCCTCGGGACAATCCGGTCGGCAGGACCCGCACCCGGTCGGGTTCGGGTTCGTCGAGGATC
>CAZVFF010000136.1:2393-6685 GCA_964626395.1 uncultured Iamiaceae bacterium
CCGGGGGTAACGTTCGGTCGGTCCGACCCGTCGAACGAGGAGCGTCCATGTCGACCGTTGCTGCACTGAACGACCACGAGGTACTCGCCGATCTGGTGCCGGCGGTGCCGAGCACCCGGGTCCGTGATGTCGGCCTGGTCGTGGGTGGTGCCGCGTTGACCGGTCTGGCCGCGCAGTTCGCGTTCGTGACACCCCTGTCGCCGGTGCCGTTCACCCTGCAGCCCTTGTCGGTGCTGCTCATCGGTGCGGCGCTCGGCACGAAACGGGCCCTGGCATCGATGGGTCTGTACCTGGCGCTCGGCATGGTCGGGCTGCCGTGGTTCGCCGAAGCCGGATCCGGCTGGCACATGCCGTCGTTCGGCTACATTCTCGGTTTCGTCGTGGCTGCCGGGGTGGTCGGGGCGTTCGCCCGTCGCGGCGCGGACCGTAAGGTGGCCTCCACCGTCGGCCTGCTCGCCGTGGGCATGATCATCATCTACGCGATCGGCACCACGTGGCTGGCCGTCGACCTGGGCGTGTCGGCCGGTGAGGCGTTCCGTCTGGGTGTGCAGCCGTTCCTGTTGGGCGACCTCGTCAAGATCGCCGTCGCGGCGGTCGCGTTCCCAGCGGCCTGGAAGTTCGCGCACCGCGACTGAAACCCGGGTCGGCGACGTCCCGGCTAACCTGCCGCGCACGCCGGAACCGGCGCAGCGACCAGGGGGCGACACCATGTCCGGAATCGGACGCTCGAGAATCGGACGACTCACCACCGGTGTCGTGGCCGCGGTGTTGCTCGCCGTCACCGGGCTGGTGGCGACCGGCGGCGCCGACACCGGGACCGAAACCGTCGAAGGTTCCTTCGACGTGCTCAGCTACAACGTCGCCGGGCTGCCCGAGGTGCTGTCGGATTCGAACCCGTCGGTGAACATGGCGCTGATCGGTCCGCTCCTGGACGCGTACGACCTGGTGCTCACCCAGGAGGACTTCGCGAACCCGGACCCGCCGCTCGAGGACGTCCGCGTGTACCACGACGTGCTGCGCGACACCACCGACTTCCCGTACGTCTCGACACCGCAACCCCCGCCGATGGGCAGCCTCCCCGACCGACCCGAGGCGATGCTGGGTGACGGGCTCAGCTTCTTCTCCCGATTCCCGCTCGGGTCCGTCGACCGGGTCACCTGGGACGACTGCATGGGCGTGATCGACCACTCCTCGGACTGTCTGGCGACCAAGGGTTTCGCCGTCACCACCATCGAGATCGGGCCCGGCGCGACCGTGGACGTCTACGACCTGCACGCCGACGCGGGTGGTGCCGTCGAGGACCAGCAGGCGCGGGCGTCGAACTTCGCGCAGCTGGCCGCGTACATCACCGCACACTCGGCCGGGCACACCGTGATCCTGGGTGGCGACACCAACCTGCGGGACAGCCGACCCGGTGACGGCGAGATCTGGCGGACCTTCCTGGAAGTCACCGGGCTGTCCGATGTGTGCGACGTGCTCGACTGCGGCCCCGACGACGGGGTGATCGACAAGGTCGCGTTCGGAAACGGCGGTCCGGTCGAGTTGACTCCCGAATCGCACGTCTTCGAACGGGAACGGTTCACCCGCGACGACGGCGAGGCGCTGTCGGACCACGACCCGTTGCACGTGCGGTTCGCGTACACGGCCCGGATCACCCCCGAACCGGTCACCACCGTGACGCCGGTCCCGCCCGCGACGACGCCGACGGATCGGGGTCCCGCACCGGCGGCACCGGCGGTGCGGGCCATCCCGGCCTACACCGGCTGAGGGCCCCGGGCTGCAGGAGGCGGCCGGTCGTCCCAGTCGCCGTCGGGAACCGGTTCCCCCGCGTACAGGTGCACCACCGTGCCGTCCGGTGCGGCCCGCAGGTAGCGGATGCCGCTCCGCATCCGGACGGCATCCGGGCCCAGGTCGATGTCGACGCGTTCGAAGGTCGACGGGTCGACGTGGATGACCGTGCCCGGACCGAGGTCACCGGCCGATCCGGGTCCACCGGTGTGTCGACGACGGAACCGGACGTGACCGACATCGACCGCGCGGACCCGTGCCCCCAGACGGCCCCGGCTGCGCAGATAGACCCAACCACCGGGTCGGAGCAGGTGCGGCCGCCCCGGGGCCGGCACACGATCCGCGCGGCGGTAGGCGTCGATCGAACAGACCGGGACCGACACGTCGCGGTCACCGTCGAGCTCGTCCACGGTCCCGGTCGACCCGTTCGGCTCCCGTCCGCCACGCGGCCGGGTCGGGACACCCGGTGTCATCCCGGTCGGGAAGCCGCCGGGACGGTCGACGCGTCGGGGTCCTCGTCGGGGTTGATGCCCGCCCCCCGCCACCACACCAGTGCCGCGTTCAACACCAGCACGATCGCCCCGACCAGCATCGCCATCCCGAAACCACGGGCGAAGCTGAGTTGCGCGCCGTGGTGCAACGTGGCGGCGTCCACGCCGGTCGCGCGTTGCGCGGCCTGCAGGGTCTGTTCGATCGTCACCCCGGCCTTCGCGGCGAGGTCACCGCCACCCACGTTGGCCGAGATCGTCGTGCGGTACACCGACGCCATCACGCTGCCCAACACCGCGATCCCGAGCGCCCCACCGACCTGGCGGGCGAGGTCGTTGACGGACGAACCCACACCGGACTTGGCGCGGGGGACCGCGCCCATGATCAGGTTCGTCGACGGTGCGGTCGCCTGACCGTTGCCCCAACCCAGGAAACAGAAACCGATGAACAGCAACACGAAGGTGGTCGTCGGGGTCACCCCGACCATGAGCGCCATGCCCGCACCGGAGATCAACAACCCGGCGCCCACGATCGTGCGGTGCCCGAACCGACGCACCATCGACGCGCTCAACGGGGAGGCGATCATGCCCATCACCCCGACGGGGATCCCCGCGAGGCCGGCCTGCAGGGCCGAATAGCCGTGGGAGATCTGCAGGTACTGGGCCATCGCGAAGAACAACCCGAACATGGCGAAGTACTGGAGCATGATCGTCATCGACCCGAGCGTGAACGCCTTGTTCTCGAACAGGTGCATGTCGAGCATGGGTTTGTCGTGGTGCAGCTCCCACGCGATGAACCCACCGATCACCGCCAGCCCGCCGATCACGGTGGCGAGCGTCTCGAACGACAACCAGCCGTTGGCCGGGCCCTCGATGATCCCGTACAGCAACGCGCCGACCCCGACGATCGCGAGCAGCACGCCGACCGGGTCGAGGACCGCTTCGCGTGGATTCGACGAGTTCGGGAGCAACGCGGCACCGGCGGCGATCGCGATGACGGCCAGCACGACGTTGATGAAGAACACCGATTGCCAGTCGAACCCCTCCAACAGCAGACCCGACAGGACCGGACCGATCGTGCCGCCCAGACCGGCGCAACCGGCCCAGATGGCGATCGCCTTGCCGCGCTCCACCGGGTTCCGGAACACGTTGGTGAGGATCGACAGTGTGCCGGGCATGATGAACGCGGAACCCACGCCCGTCACCCCTCGCAGCACGATCAGCTGCCCGTTGTCGTTGCTGAACGTCGCCGCCAACGACGCCAGTCCGAAGATCACCAGCCCGAGCTGCAGGGCGGTCTTGCGGCCGTAGCGGTCCGCCAACGCCCCGGCCGGCAACAACAGCACGGCGAACACCAACGAGTAGGCATCGACCATCCACTGCAACTGGCTCGGCGTGGTGCCCAGGGCCTCCTGGATCTTCGGGAACGCGACGTTCAGCGACGAGTTCGCCGCCACGACCAGGATCAGGCCCAGGCACAAGGTCGCCAGGATCCACCACCGCCGTTGGTGGATGCGGTCGTCCAGCTCCGACGTGGGTGTTGGTGGCGGTGCGGACATGACCGTTCGACTCTACGGCCGCTCCCGGCGACCTCGCGATTCGATCCCCGGGGGGTGGCCCCGGGTGGGACCGACCATCGTGGGCGCCGCAGCAGGCGGTCGAATCCACGGGGCGGTGCCGCCGTCCCCTAACCTTGCCCGGCGATGATTCTCTCGGACCGTTCAATCAGGGAAGCACTCGATTCGGGACGGATCGTCATCGATCCCCTCGACGATTCGATGATCCAACCCTCGTCGGTGGACGTCACCATCGACCGCTACTTCCGGGTGTTCCGCAACCACACCGTCGGGCTGATCGACGTGCGCGAGAACATGGAGGACCTCACCGAACTGGTCGAGATCCCCGAGGGTGACCGGTTCATCCTGCACCCGGGCGAGTTCGTGCTGGGCGCGACCGCCGAACGGGTCACCCTCGGCGACGACCTCGTCGCCCGTCTGGAAGGCAAATCCAGCCTGG
>CAZVFF010000137.1:0-6645 GCA_964626395.1 uncultured Iamiaceae bacterium
TCGGAGTCGTCCTCGGGGGCGAGCACGTTGACCGACACCTCCCAGTGACCGGTCACGGCCGGGTCGAACAGGGCCACCGCGGCGCGGGTCACCTCGGCGGCCACGACCGGGAGCGGCACGTCGTCCCACATCTTGTAGACCGGGCCTCCCGTGGCCACACCCTGCCAGTCGTCGGCGCGCAGCACCTGCTCGGCGGCGGCCGGGACCCGACCCGACGGGGCCATGAACGTGGCGTTCGTCGCGTGCCAGCCACGCCGTCCGTCCAGGTCCACGGTCAGGAAATCCAACGGTGTGCCCGCCACCGGTGGCGGGTTGATCGTCAGGTCGGTCTCCGCGTGCCAGGCCCGCGCTTCGGCGAACGTCGCCGCGACCAGTGCCTCGACGATCGCCCCGACACCGTTCCAGTCGACGGGTTCGAACCGGAACGGTTCGGCCACCGACATGATCCCGTCGGGATCCCGCACCGCGGGTTCCCACGCCGGGGACATCCCCGGCGGCGTCGTCGTGGGGGTCTGTTCGGAATCGGTGGTCACAACGGGCCCCGTTCGGTGGCGTTCGGGCATCGATCCTACGGATCGTCCGCCGCCGGGCGCAGGGGCGAACGGCCCGTCCCCCACCGGTCGGGGTCCGCGACGGTCGGATCGTCGGCGCCGAGTCGATCGGCCAACTCGACCGGGTCGAAATCGACCAGATGCTGCGGTGTCCCGATCAGGGGGCGCAACGGGTCGCCGTGGTCGCGCAACCGGGTCGTGACGGTGTCGATCGTGAACCGGTCGGCGGTCACCTCGGCGGCGACCTCGGGCCACGTCAGGGTCACCGCGACCGGCGCGCCCGGCCGCGCACGGGGACTGAACGGTGCCACCAGGGTCTTGTTGACGGCGTTCTGGGTGTAGTCGAGTCGTGCGAGGCCGCCGCGGTCGGCGACCCGCCACTTCCAACTGACCAGTTCGGGCACCACCGCGCCGACCGCCCGGGACACCGCCTCGACCCAGGCGCGGGTGCGCGAGAACGGCACCGTCGGCGCGATCGGAACCCAGATGTGCACGCCCCGACTGCCGGTGATCTTCGGCCCGCTCACCAGACCGAGCCGATCCAGCGCGTCGCGGTACAAACCGGTGATCCGCAACACGTCGGCGAAGTCGTTGCGTGGACCCGGGTCGACGTCGATGTACGCCCAGGTGGGTCGGTCCGGTGCGTCGCCCGCCGAGGTCCACGGGTGGAACTCGACGGTGCCCAGGTTCGCCAGGTACACCAGCGCGGCCGGCCGATCCGCCATCGAATACCACACGGTCTCGCCCGGATCCGCGTCGGGGTTGCGCCAACGTGTCAGCCAGTCCGGGGCGTTCTTCGGGCGGGCCTTGGACCAGAACCCGTGCCCGTCGACACCGTCGGGGAAGCGTCGCAGGTTGACCGGTCGGTCCCACAGGTACGCCAGTTCGACGGGGGCGTGCACGGCGTGGTGGCGGACCAGGTCCCGTTTGGTGACCGGCCGACCCCGGGGTTCCCGTGGCGGGAACAGCACCTTGTCGAGGTTGGTCAGGGCCAGGTCGACGCCGTCGAAGTGCCACGTGCCGTTCGCCCCCACCGCGTCGAGCGCGGCCAGCTCGTCGTCGGTGGCGGGATCCCATCGATTGTCGGTACCGGTGGCCATGGCGTCGCTCCCGGGTGACCACTCCATCATCGTCGCGGAGCGGCCACGTCGCCACCGGTCCGGCCTGCTGCGTCCACTCGGTCACCGGACCGGTCCGGGTGGCGTCACCGCGACGGGGAGCGCGCGACGCGTGGGAACATGGTCCGGTGGCAACGGCGTTCCCTCCCACTGCCGACACGCCCGGCACACCGCCGCCCGAGGTGGGTCGACCGGTCGGCACGGCCGGTCACTGGATCGGTGCGCTGCTGATCCTGCTCGGCCTGGTGATCAGCGTCGCGGCGGTCGTGGTCGGCATCGTCCGGGTCGTCGACGTGGCCCGCTTCCCCCGACTGGCCGACGCGTCCGGGGTCGTGCAGGTCGACGGCACCGGCGGCCGGGTCGTGTTCGTCGTCGGTGACCACGTGCCGTGGCGTGACCGTCCGACCGGCACCGAGGTGCGGGTCACCGCACCCGACGGATCGGTGGTTCCCACCGCCGACTACGACACCCGACGGACCGTGTCCACCGGCGACGCGGACGACGGAGACCTCCTGGAGGCCGTGGCGGTGGCGACGTTCCACGCGGACCGTCCGGGGCGGTACCGGATCTCGTCGGACCGGCTGCCCGACACGCTGCGGTTCGGGGTGGGGCGGGGACTGGACGTGGGCCTGCCGATGCTGGCGTTGGTCGCCGCGGGTGGGTTGACCGTGGTGTTGGCCGGGGGTGTGCTGATGGTCGTCACCGCCGTGCGACGCGGACGGCGACGCCGTCCCGTCCCGGCCCCGGAGCCGGCCGTCGCGTCGCCGTACGGGCCGGGTCCACCGTGGCCTCGGGGCCCGGCGTCACCGTGGATCCCGCCACCGCCGCCACCTCCCGGGCCGACACCTCCGCCGGGGTGGCCGCCGCCGTCCGGTCGGTGACGGCCCCGTCGGGTTCCGCCCCGGTGATCCCCGACCCCGGCGGGCGGTGCGGCACAATGGTGGGGTGAGCGCACCCGAGACGATCGACCTGCACGGACACGACGTCGCGTACCGCGCCGCCGGTGACGGCGACGAGACGCTGCTGTTGATCCACGGCATGGCGGGCAGTTCGGACACCTGGCGTCGGGTGATGCCCCGCCTGGCCGAACGGTACCGGGTCGTCGCACCGGACCTGCCCGGCCACGGCCGTTCGGCGGGCAACGCCGGGGACTACTCGGTCGGTGCGTTCGCCAACACCCTGCGCGACCTGCTGATCGGCCTGGACACCGGGCCGGTGACGGTGGTCGGCCAGTCCCTCGGCGGTGGCGTGGCCATGCAGTTCGCGTACCAGAACCCCGAACGGTGCAACCGGCTCGTGCTGGTCTCCTCCGGCGGTCTCGGCCACACCGTCAACCCGTTGCTGCGGGTGCTCACCGTGCCCGGAGCCGGGCTGGTGTTGACCGCGTTGACCCCGTGGTTCGTGCGCGACGCCGGCAATTCGGTGCGGCGGTGGTTGGGCGACCGGGGGATCCGTGCCGACCGGTTCGACGAGATGTGGCGGGCGTTCGATTCGCTCGGCGACGCCGACACCCGCCGGTCGTTCCTGCGCACCCTGCGCGGCGTGATCGACCACAGCGGCCAGGCCGTGAATGCCGTGGACCGCCTGTACCTGACCGACGCGATGCCCACGATGGTGATCTGGGGCACCGCTGACCGGATCATCCCGGTCGGGCACGCCGAGATCGCCCGCACCGCGATGCCCACCGCCCGGGTCGAGATCCTCGACGGTGTCGGTCACTTCCCCCAGATCGAGGCACCCGAGAAGGTGATCGGTCTGCTCGAGGAGTTCGTCGGAGGGACCGTGGCGGCCACGATCGACCCCGACGCCTACCGGGAGCACCTGCTGCGCAGCGCCTGACCGGCCGGGTCCGCGCCGGCGGATTCAACCGATCGCGCCGACCGCGGCGTCGGTGCAACCACCGAGCGTGAACGCGATCGTGTCGTGTTCGGCGCGGGTCATCCACAGGTCGTAACGGGCCTTCACGTGGGTCTGCAACGCCACGTAGCGGCAACGGAACGCCTTGTTCGGCGGCAACCAACTGGCGGCGTCCGCGTCGCCTTTGCGTTGGTTGGTCGGACCGTCGACGGCCAACAGGTTCAACGGGTCGTTCGCGAACGCCCGCCGGCGGGGTTCGCCGATCTGCTGTGCGCCCGTCTGCCAGGCATCGCTGAGCGCGACGACGTGGTCGATCTGCACCGCCGTCGATGTGGCCTGTCCCCGCTGGAACTCGATGCGTTTCGTCGTGTACGGGTCCACCAGCACGCCGGTGAGGATGATGCACCCCCCGGTGCCCGGGCGGGTCGTCGGGTCGGTCAGGTCCCGACGCAGGATGTCGTTGCGGGTGTCGCACCCGTTGTCGCCGCCGGCGACCTCGACGTTGTCGGTCCAGGCCGGACCGAACGCGCCCCGGTCGTAGCCGGTCTTCGGGGCGCGTCCCTTGACCGGGACGCGTTCCAACACGGCGCGGGTCCGGGCGACGATCCCGTCGGGCGCGACGCTCACCGGCGGTGGCGTGGACGCGTCGACCCCGGGCGGTTCGGCGGGCATCGACGGGACGCCGCTGCCGGGCGGTTCGGCCGTGTCGGCGCTCGTGTCGGGCCCGGGCATCGTGGTCGTCGTCACCCACGGGGGGATCGTGGTCGCCGTCGCCCGGGTCGTGGTCGAACGGTCGGCCGAGGTGGTCTCGTCGTCGTTGCCGGCGAACGCACCGATGATCGCCAACACGGCGACCACGACGGCGATCGTGATCCACCGGGTCCGGTCCCTGTTCGTCACCGCACCGACCCTACGGTGCATCCCGACCCGCGGGGACCCCGGGCCGTGGCCGCCCGGGCCGCGGCTCCGGCGATGCCGTGGGTGCCCCACCGGGCGGGCACGATGGGGACCGATGGCCGACCCGAACCCGTCCGTGGACCCCGCCGACCGGTGGACCCCGCCGTTCCTGCGCGCCACCGACCACCACGAGGAGTCGGTGTTCCGGGTGGAGAACATGCTGCGTGAGGCACGCCGCCAGCGGGGGCTCGGCACCGGACCGGTTCCGGCGGTGTGTCTGTTGGACCCCGACGGGGACACCGTCCGTCATCTCGCCCCACGGGGACTGGCGACCCGGCACGACGACTGGGCGTGCTACCACTCCGAATGCTGGGTCACCACCCACACCGGTGTGCCGATCGGGATCGTGCCGTGCGCGGTCGGCGCACCGTACGCGGTCCTGGTCGCCGAGGAACTCGCCGCGTCGGGGTGCGAGCTGGTCGTGTCGGTGACCTCGGCGGGGGTGATCGCCCCGCTCGGTGAACCGCCGTACTTCGTGCTGCTCGAACGGGCCCGACGTGACGAGGGCACGAGTCACCGTTACCTGCCCGCCGCCGAATGGGCGACGATCCCCGCGCATCTGGACCGCGCCCTCGACGGCGCGTTCACGACACTGGGCGAACCCGTCCACCGGGGTGCTGCCTGGACCACCGACGCCCCGTTGCGGGAAACCGCGTCGTCGATCGCCGGGGCCCGCGCCGCCGGTGTGCACGCCGTGGAGATGGAGGCCGCCGCGTTGTACGCGTACGCCGAGGCCCGCCGTCGTGACGTGGTGTGCGTCGCGCACGTGACCAACACGATGGCCACCGACGGTGATGATTTCGAGAAGGGCGACGACATGGGCACCGGTCGCATCCTCGACCTGGTCGCGGCGATCGCGACGGCGATCGGACCGACCCGGTGACCCGCGACCCGGAGCCCCGAGACCGGCAGACCAGCGACGACCCGTGGGGGATCGGCGACTACGACCTGGCCCGCTACCTGGACACCGTCGGGGTGACACCCGGGGCGGCCGGCCCGGACACCGATCTGCTCGACGCGTTGTGTTCGGCGCACGTGCACACCTTCCCGTTCGCGAACGTCGACGTGCTACTGGGAACCCACCCCGGCGTCGCCCCCGCCGACGTGGACGCCCAACTCGTGGCCCGCCACCGGGGCGGGTACTGCTTCGAACACGCCCAGCTGTTCGCGGCGGTCGCCGAACGGCTCGGGTTCACCGTCCGTCGCGCGCTCGGCCGGGTGCACGCACCGGGGTCCCGGCGTACCCACATGACCGTGAAGGTGCACCTTCACGGTCGCTGGTGGCTGTGCGATCCGGGCTTCGGGTTCTCGATGACCGGACCGATCGAGCTGGCCGACGGTGCCGAACGTCGCGAGCCCGACCGCAGCTACAGCGTCCACCGGTTCGACGACGACGGGTCGGCGCTGTGGGAACTGCGCCGGGACGGCGACACGCTGCACTTCACCGACGACCTCACCGTCCACCCCGCCGACGTCGCGGCCGGACACTTCGTCACCTCACGCAGCCCCGGTTCCCACTTCACCGCCGCACTCACCGTCGCCCGTTCCACCGGTGATGGTCACGTCACGGTGACCGACACCCACCGCACCGTGCGGTTCCCCGGTCGAGCCACGACCCGGGACGAACTGGACCCCGGCGACGTCCCGGCCGCCGTCGAGTCACTCGGCGTCGTGCTCGTCGGCGACGAACCCGAACGACTCGCGGCGCACGCCGCGGCCGCGAGGACCGACCCGTGACCGTGCCGTGGACACGGCCGGGATCGTGCCCCGACGGTGACGAACCGGTACGGCTTTGGCACAATCGGTGATCGTGAACCTGCTGCAATCCGCCGCCGAGGCCGGGCCGGGTGACGCGGTGCTGGGCATCGACGTCGGTTCCGACAACGTCCACGTCGGCATCGTCGGGCCCGGGATCGTCGTGGCCGACACGATCCCCACCGCCGGCGCCGGGGGCGACTGGACCGTCGAACGTCTCCGTGGCATCGCCACCGACCTGTACGACCGTGCCGTCGCGGCCGGGGTGACGCCACGGAATCTCACGGTCAACGCCAACGGGCAGGTCGACGAGTTCCACGGTGCGGTGCAGTACTCACCGAACCTGGCGTGGCACGACGTCGCCGTGAAGGACCGGTTCGGTGCCGCCGTGGGATGCGAGGTGATCG
>CAZVFF010000138.1:0-5582 GCA_964626395.1 uncultured Iamiaceae bacterium
TCGAAACCCGGGTCGCCGGGCGCGTCTCGCTGTACGTGTGCGGGCCGACCGTCTACGGGCCGCCGCACCTGGGGCACGGAAGGTTCGCGCTCGTGTTCGACATCCTCCGCCGCTACCTGATCTTCGCCGGCAACGAGGTCACCTACGTGTCGAACATCACCGACATCGACGACAAGATCATCGAACGGGCCGCCGAGACGGGTGTGACGCCCGAACAGGTCGCCCGCGACAACGAGGTCGTGTGGTGGGACGCCATGGACGCCATCGGTGTGCTGCGCCCCGACCACGACCCGCACGCGACCGCGTACGTCGACCGCATGGTCGCACTCGTCGAGCGTCTGCTCGCCGAGGATCGTGCCTACGTCGCGGGGGACGGCGTGTACTTCCGGGCCGCGTCCGTGGACGACTACGGCCTGCTCGCCCGACAGTCGATCGACTCGCTCCGGGCCGGGGCACGTGTCGCCGGACCCGAGGACAAGGAATCCCCGATCGATTTCGCGTTGTGGAAGTTCGCGAAGCCCGGCGAACCGTCCTGGCCGGCCCCCTGGGGGGCGGGACGCCCGGGCTGGCACACCGAATGCGTGGTCATGTCCCTCGACCTGCTCGGGGAGGGTTTCGACATCCACGGCGGCGGCCTGGACCTCGCCTTCCCGCACCACGA
Organism: uncultured Iamiaceae bacterium; assembly: GCA_964626395.1. GTDB lineage: Bacteria > Actinomycetota > Acidimicrobiia > Acidimicrobiales > Iamiaceae > JAFDWI01. The sequence goes on from CAZVFF010000138.1 coordinate 662, forward strand.
GAACGAACGTGCCCAGGCCTCCGCCGACGGGCGGGCTTTCGCCCGGTTCTGGATCCACAACGGCTTCGTCGAAGTCGACGGCGCCAAGATGTCCAAGTCGCTGGGCAACTTCACCAACCTGGTCGAGCTGATCGAACACCACGACCCGCGCGCCTACCGGCTGCTGGTGTTGCGGTCCCACTACCGCTCGCCGATCGACGTGACCGGCACGTCGATGGACGACGCCGCGTCCGCGCTCGGGCGTCTGGACACCTTCGCTCGTCGGGTCGCGGAGGCGGACGTTCCCGCGTCGCTACCCGACGTGGACGTCATGGAACGCTTCGTCGCCGCGATGGACGACGACCTGGACACCCCGGCGGCCACCGCCGTGCTCTTCGACACCGTGCGTCACGCGAACGTCGCCCTCGACGGGGGTGACCTCGCCGCCGCGGCGCCGTTGGCCGCCGCCGCGTTCGAGATCGCCCGTGCCTTCGGCCTGGAACTGCACGCCGAACCGGCGGAAGAGACGATTCCCGCCGATGTCGACGAACTGGCGCGTGCTCGCGACGCCGCACGCGCGGCGAAGGACTTCACGCGGGCCGACGAGTTGCGTGACCAGCTCGAAGCGGCCGGTTGGCGGGCGGTTGACACCGCGGAGGGCACACGCCTGGAGCGTCGCTGAGCGGTGCCGGACCGCCGACCATGTTGCATCGGGGTACGCCGGGTCACCTAGTGTCGAAGCAGCGGGGCGTACGCAGACGTATTCAGCGCGCTCGCACGCATCTGTCGTCGACATGAAGGAAGCCGCTGCCGGGTGGGGACCAGGGTCCCGGACCACGCAACGACCAACTCATTTATGACCATTTCCGCCAAGGGGATCTACAAGATCTTCGGCCCGGATCCACGCAGGGCGATGCGCTGGATCGAAGAGAAGAAGCAATCCGGAGAACCGTTCGACGCGCGTTCGGAACTGCAGGAGCGGGGCTACACCGTCGCCGTCAACGACGCCACCTTCGAGATCGCCGACGGTGAGTTCTTCGTGATCATGGGGTTGTCCGGATCGGGGAAGTCCACCCTCGTGAGGACCCTCAACCGCCTGCACGACCCCACCGGGGGCAGCGTCGAGATCAACGGTCGCGACGTCATGTCGCTCGACGCCAAGGCCCTCCGGCGCCTCCGTGCCGAACACATGTCCATGGTGTTCCAGCACTTCGCACTGTTGCCGCACCGAACGGTGCTCGACAACGCCACCTTCGGCCTGACCATGCTCGACCTTCCCAAGGCCGAGAAGCTCGAACGTGCCGAGAAGGCGCTGGTCGAGGTCGGCCTCGAGGGTTGGGGGAACCACTTCCCCGATGAACTGTCCGGCGGGATGCGTCAACGGGTCGGTCTGGCCCGTGCGCTGGCGACCGGAGCGAACATCCTGTTGATGGACGAGGCGTTCAGCGCGCTCGACCCGTTGATCAAACGGGAGATGCAGGACCAGATGATCGAGCTGCAGTCGCAGCTGCGCCGCACGATCGTGTTCATCACCCACGACCTGAACGAGGCCATGCGCCTGGGCGACCGGATCGCCGTCATGCGCGACGGTGCCATCGTGCAGATCGGAACCGCGGAACAGATCCTGACCGAACCGGCCGACGACTACGTCGCATCGTTCGTCCAGGGCGTCGACCGTTCCCGCGTGTTGACCGCCGACGGCATCATGCGCCGCGCGGTCGCCACCATCGGGGTCTGGGAGGGACCGACCTCGGCATTGCACAAGATGGAGGAGGTCCAGGTCGCGGGCCTGCTCGTGCTGTCGCGTTCCGGCCACCTGCTCGGGTCGGTCGACGACGTGACCGTCGCCAAGGGCATCAGCCGCGGCGTGCAGAAACTGGAGGACCTGATCAGTTCCGAAGAGGTGAACACCGTCGCCCCCGACGCGTTGCTCGGCGAGATGCTGATCCCGGCCGCGACCACCCCGCTGCCGCTCGCGGTGGTCGACGCCCGTGGCGTGTTGTTGGGTGTCGTTCCCCGCGCCGCCCTGCTCGAGGGGCTCTCCGACGAGACCACCGGTGAGGTGCCCCCGGTCGACGCCGAGCTCGCCAGCGACGGCGACCAGGTCGGTTACGCCGCGGTCGAGAACGCCACCACCGAGGAGGCCTCGTGATCACCACGCGACTCGTCGGCCTGCTCACCGCGATGCAGATGCCCGACTGGCTCGAATCGATCCTCCAGTGGGACTGGATCCCCCGCATCAGGCTGGGCAAGTGGATCGAGGACATCATCGACTGGCTGAAGGACAACGTCAGTTGGTTGTTCGACATCATCAAGGACGTCCTCACCTGGTTGTACGACGTGCTGGTGGACGTGCTCACGTACCCTGCGCCGTTCATCTTCGCCCTGATCCTGGCGGTGCTCGCGTGGCGTATCCGCGGACCGCTCATGGCGTTGTTCACGCTGGTCGGCCTGGCGCTGATCGCGAACATGAACTACTGGATGCATTCGATGCAGACACTGTCGCTGGTGCTGATCTCGGCGATCATCGCGGTGATCATCGGCATCCCGACCGGGATTCTCGCGGCCCGTTCCAAGGTCGTCAGCGCGGTCGTGCGCCCGATCCTGGACTTCATGCAGACCATGCCGGCGTTCGTGTACCTGATCCCGGCGGTGAGCTTCTTCCGGATCGGTGTGGTGCCCGGCATGGTCGCCACCGTGGTGTTCTCGATGCCCCCAGCGGTGCGCCTGACCGAGCTGGGTATCCGCCAGGTCGACGAGGAGGTCGTCGAAGCGGGTCACGCCTTCGGCGCGTCGCCCCGCAGGATCCTGTTCTCGATCCAGCTTCCCCTGGCTCGGCCGACGATCATGGCCGGGGTCAACCAGGTGATCATGTTGGCCCTGTCCATGGTGGTCATCGCCGGGATGATCGGTGCCGACGGTCTGGGCAGCGATGTCTATTCGGCGGTGCTGCGCCTGCGGATCGGCGACGGCTTCGAAGCCGGTCTGGCGGTCGTCATCCTCGCGGTGATCCTCGACCGGTTCACCTCGGCGTTCGGCGCGGACGCCCAGGACGGCAACGGGTCCGGTGGGGGACTCAAGAAGCTGTTCGCACGTCTGTTCGGGACCGGGCGCAAGGGCGGCGACGCCACCGCGGCGTCCGAACAGGCGACACCCGTCGGCCAGTGACCAGATCTCCAACCACAACAAGCAACCATCAAAGGAGCTGATACCTCGTGAATCGAGGAACCCCCAAGACGAAACGCCCGATCCGGGCCTTCGCCGCACTGCTCGCCGTGGGCGCACTGGCGCTCTCGGCCTGTGGAAGCAGCGGGAGCAACGGCAAGGCGACCGAGTCCGACGACACCACCGTGACCAGCGGCGACACCGGTTCGGAACCTGCGGCGGACAAGCTCGGCGCGGACTGTCCGGAGATCCCCGCCCCGGCTGAAGGCGACAGCAGCGGCGACTGGGAGCTGAAGATCTCCAGTACGCCGGGCATGCTGCAGGAACTGGCCACGTCGTTGGAGAACTGCGAACCGATCATCGTGACGCTGTGGCGTCCACACTGGGCCTACGACGCCTACTCGGTCAAGGACCTGGAGGACCCGGAAGGGTCGATGGGTGAAGGTGAGGAGATCTGGGGCACGGCCAACAAGGACTGGGCCGCCGACAACCCCGAGCTCGTCGACGCACTGAAGAAGTTCTCCCTGGATGACGACCAGCTCGCCAGCCTCGAGAACTTCGTGCTCGAGATCAACGCCGACGAGCCCGAGAAGGGTGTCGACGAATGGCTGGCCGACGGTGACAACCAGGCCACGGCCGACGCGTGGACCGAGGGCCTGGAAGGCGGCGGTGACTCGGTCACCATCGGTTTCATCGCCTGGGACGAGGACATCGCGGTCACCCACCTGTGGGAGAACCTGCTGACCGAAGCCGGTTACGACGTGGAGACCACCGAACTGGATGTCGGCCCGCTGTTCTCGGGTATGGCGTCGGGTGACGTGGACTTCTTCCTCGACACCTGGCTGCCGGCCACCCACGCCGACTACTGGGACGAGTTCGGTGACAAGCTCGAGAAGCTGAGCGACTGGTACGAGGGCGAGGCGATCCTCACGATCGCGGTGCCCACCTACATGGACATCGACTCGATCGATCAGATCAAGAACTGGGGCGACGAGGTCAACGACGAGATCATCGGGATCGACCCCGGTGCCGGCCTGACCCGCACCACCCAGTGCATCATGATGCCCGACTACGGCCTGGCCGAGAAGCCGGACGCATCGGAATGCGAGAGCTGATGTAGCCGTCGGTTCATCCGAACCGGTGCAGTGACCGATGGGGCGCCTTTCGGGGCGCCCCATCGGCGCGTCCGGGCACGTGTCCGGCGGGTGTCCCCGGTTCGATGCGAGCCCGCGGGCGATCGCCGGCGTGGTGGCGTGGTTTCGTTCCACAGGTTACCGCTTGGTAACTTTGTCGGACACCAGATCTGCAGATCGACAAGACGAGGTATCCACCACCATGGCCGAGTTCTCCCTGGCACTGAACGACGACCAGCTCCAGATCAAGGATTGGGTGCACGAGTTCGCCGAGAACGTCGTGCGTCCCGCCGGTGAGGAGTGGGACGAGAAGGAGGAGTTCCCCTACCCGATCGTCGAGGAGGCGGCCAAGGTCGGCCTCTACTCGATGGACTTCATGGCCAACGCCATGATGGGCGACCAGACCGGGCTCACGCTCCCGGTCGCGCTCGAGGAGCTGTTCTGGGGTGACGCCGGGATCGCACTCGCGATCTTCGGTTCCGGCCTCGCAGCCGCCGGGATCGCCGGGAACGGCACGCCCGAACAGGTCTTCGAATGGGTGCCCCAGTGCTACGGCACCCCGGAGAAGATCCAGTTGGGTGCGTTCTGTGTGTCCGAACCCGACGCCGGGTCCGACGTGTCCAGCTTGCGGACCCGCGCCGTGT
>CAZVFF010000138.1:5592-6634 GCA_964626395.1 uncultured Iamiaceae bacterium
GCCAACGACGAGTGGGTGCTCAACGGCACCAAGGCGTGGATCACCAACGGTGGGATCGCCGACGTCCACGTCGTGGTCGCCTCGGTCGACCCGGAACTCAAGAGCCGAGGCCAGGCCAGCTTCATCGTCCCGCCCGGGACGCCGGGACTCTCCCAGGGCCAGAAGTACTCCAAGATGGGGATCCGTGCCTCCCACACGGCCGAGGTCGTCCTCGACGACGTCCGCGTCCCCGGCTCGTGCCTGCTGGGCGGCAAGGAGAAGCTCGACGAGAAGCTCGCCCGTGCCCGTGAGGCGCTCAAGAACCCGTCCGCGGGTTCCAGCGGCAAACAGCCGGCGATGGCGACCTTCGAGGCCACCCGTCCGGCGGTCGCGTCCATGGCGGTGGGCATCGCCCGCGCCGCGTGGGAGTACGCGCTCGACTACGCCAAGGAACGCGAAGCGTTCGGCAAGAAGATCATCGAGAACCAGGCCATCGCGTTCATGCTCGCCGACATGAAGACCGAGATCGACGCGTCCCGCCTGTTGGTGTGGCGTGCCGCGTGGCTGGCCCGCAACGGTGGCGGTTACGTCCACGCCGAAGGGTCCCAGTCCAAGCTGAAGGCCGCACGCACCGCGGTATGGGTGACCGAGCGGGCCATCCAGATCCTGGGCGGCTACGGCTACGTGCGCGAGTACCCGGTCGAGCGCTGGCACCGCGACTCGAAGATCATGGACATCTTCGAGGGCACCGAACAGATCCAGCAACTCGTCATCGCCCGGGCGATCTCGGGTATCCGCATCGAGTAGCAGGTCGGGTCGGTGGGACCCGCTGCGATAGGGTCTGCCGGGATGCGGCGGAATCGCACCAGCGCAGCAGGCCGTGAACCGCTCGCCCGTCGATCCGACCACCCGGACGACGGCCCTGCTGCACGTCACGTCCGGTGAGGAGAACCGATGCGTAATGCGTTGAAGGTGTACGGACGCGATCTTCGACGCATCGGCCGTGCTCCCAAGACCTGGGCGATCCTGATCGGGCTGATCATCGTCCCGTCGCTGTACGCCT
>CAZVFF010000139.1:0-6615 GCA_964626395.1 uncultured Iamiaceae bacterium
TTCACGAGCAGTTCGGAAACCACCGGGGTGCCGAACCGTGGCGTGTCGTGCAGTTCCCGGGGCGAGATTCCCATCAGGTCGGCCCAGGTGCGCCGTCCGAACGGTTTGTGCATGCGGGCGGGCAGCAGCCGGGACGGCATCTGCAGGTAGTGCCGTGCGGCGAGCGTCGGGAACAGCTCCCCCAACGGGGTCGTGGTGGTGCACAGTGCCGTGGCACGGTCGGTGGTCGCGGCGAGCAGTTCGGCGTCGTCCGTGGCGGCCAGAACGGCCCGGTCGCGGTCGACGTCCGCGGTGGCGCGCACATCGTCGGTGTTCGTCATCGCATCCCTTCGTCTTCGATGATCCTCGGCGTTCCACCCTAGGGACCCGGTGTGACGGTTCCGCGGCCGCGGTCGGGCGTCACGCGCCTCTACGCTGGGCGACGGTCGGGGTCGGTGCCACGGTCCGGTGAAAGGGGTTTCCGATGAAGGCTGCGGTGTACGAACGGACCGGCGGGCCCGAGGTGTTCTCCTACATCGACGTGCCCGACCCGGTGGTGGGACCGGGCACGGTGCTGGTGCGCAACGAGGTGATCAGCATCGAGGGTGGCGACGTGCTGCACCGCGCCGGCGGCGAGCTGGCCCGCACGCCGCACATCGTGGGTTACCAGAGCGCCGGGGTGGTCGAAGCGGTCGGCGACGGGGTGACGGCGTTCTCGGTCGGTGACCGGGTGGTCACGTTGGGTATGGACGGTTCCCACGCCGAACTGCGGGTGGTCCCCGAGGGGTTCGCGTGGCGGATCCCCGACGATCTGGCCACCGAGGACGCGGCGGTGGTGCCGGTCCCCTTCGGTACCGCGCACGACGCGTTGTTCGAGTTCGGCCGCCTGGTCGAGGGCGAGTGGGTGCTCGTCACCGCCGGCTCGGGCGGGGTGGGTGTCGCGGCGATCCAGTTGGCGAAGGCCGCGGGTGCCCGCGTGGTGACCACCGCGTCAAGCCCGGAGAAACTGGACCGGTTGGCCGAACTGGGTGCGGACGTGGGTGTGAACTACCGCACCGAGGACATCGCCGAGGCGACCCGGCGCGCGACCGACGGCCACGGCGTGGACCTGGTGGTCGAGAACGTGGGTGGCGAAACGTTCACCGCGGCCATGGCGGCGCTCGCCTACCGGGGCCGGTGCGTGTCGGTCGGCGAGGTCGGCCGTGGTGCGGCCACCGTTGCGCCGCTGGGCCCGATGCGGGAACGGAACCTGACGGTCACCGGCTACTTCATGGGCATGGAGATGCTGATGGGTCGCCGCTGCCACGCCGTGGTGGCCGGGATCCTGGACCGCATGGCAGCCGGGGAACTGCACGCGGTGATCGACAGCCGATTCGGGCTGGCCGATGCCGCGGAAGCGCACGCGCACATCGAAAGCCACGCCACGTTCGGTCGGGTGTTGTTGCTCCCCTGAGCCCCGGGCGTGGGCCCGGGCCCCGGGGAGTCGTTCGGTCAGCTGTTCGTGGCGGTCAGCCGGTGTAGGCGGGCCGGGCCGTGACCGGGGTGGCCGGGCGCGCCTGGCCACCGTCGGAGGGCTGTTCACCCGGCGTGGTCGTGGTCGGCTCACCGGGGATGTCGGTGTCACAGTCGCCCGACGGGGTGATCGTCACTTCACCGTCGCCGTCGTTGACGCCGGCTTCGGTGCTGTCACCCAGGCTGGAACCGCCACCGCCACCGCCGAAGAGCTCGATGGCGAATGTGCCACCGCCGCCACCGGTGCCACCCTGTCCGAGGGTACCGTCAGCCCCCGAAGGTGCGCTGTCGGCGCCATCGGTGACACCTGCACCACCTGCGCCGCCGGCGGTCTCGGTGCCGGCTCCGCCACCACCGGCCGGGTCCATCGGCTCGAAGGATGCTCCGTCGGCGCCGGGTGCGGCCGGGTTGCCACCGTTGCCACCGTTGGGAAGGGGCAGGTCGTCATCCCGGCTGATGGCACCCGAGCCGCCACCGCCGCCGGCCGCCACGACGCGGTCGTCCAGGTCGGTGCCTCCCTGACGGACGTCCGACGCTCCACCGCCGCCCCCGCTGTGTCCGGCGGTCTCGCCGGCGTCACCGCCACCGTTCCATCCTCCCGGGGTGGGGACGATGTCGTAGTCGGGTGTTCCGTCGCCCCCGCGGCCGCCGACATTGACCTGCAGTTCCTCACCGGGGGCGACGTCGATCGTCACGGTCGCCGAGCCGCCACGCCCGGGTGCGGCCATGTCGGAGCCCTCCTGGATGTTCACTCCGGTTCCCCCGGCGGCACCCAGGGCGACGATGTCGACCTCGCACACCCCGTCGGGCACGACCCAGGTCTGTGTTTCGCCGGTGAACCCGAACGTCTCGCCGTCGGGCAACGCGGCACCGGCGAGGGTGCTCGGGCCGAAGCCGACCAACGTGCTCCCTCCCAACAGACCGAGGGCGGCGATACCGGTCGTGGCACGTCGAAGGGTTCTGGATTTCATGGCAGCCGCTCCTGCGTCTCTGTGATTTTGGATAGCGGATGCGCGGGATATCCGAGCCGACGCGCTCTGTCAGGTCGATTCACCCGTCCGGCACACCCGGTGACCGGGCCGCACTCACCATTCTCACGGTCAGTCGGCGCCCCGCATCAGCCGGATGGTGGCGACGCGGTTGTCGCGTCGCCAGGCCGCCAGTGCCTCGCGCTGTTCACGTTGAACCGGTTCGGGGATTGCGTTGCGTCGGTGCCACCACCGCAGCGCGTCTTCGGCGTAGCTGGCTCCGGCGATGGGGCGACGGGTCCGGATCAGTTCGATCGCCTCGACCGGGTCGAACCCGGTTTCCAGCAGCAGTGCGTACGCGCCCGACGGTCCCCGGTTGATGCCCATGTGGCAGTGCACGAGCACGCCGGCGGTGTGGTCGCCGGTCCGGGGGCGGGCCGCGTCGATCAGCTGGTCGAACCAGCCCGGGTCGACGTGGCCGCCGACGTCGTCGATGCCCAGGTGTTCGTAGCGGATCTCCGGTGCGAGTTCGGCGACGAAGTCCTCGTCGGACCATTCGGCCCGACAGTCGATGATCACACCGATCCCGGCGGTGCGCCACTGGTTCAGCACGTGGGGCAGCGTGCCATCACCGGGCAGGTCGCCGCCGGTCCACAGCGTGTCGGTGAGTCGGGTGATCGGAGGTTTCACAGGGGTCTCCAGCGTGCCATGCCGGACCGGAGTTCCCGCACGGCACGCCCGCGAGCGCGTCGAGCCGGTCCAATACATTCTGTATTGATACCGGGGTACGGTGTGGCCATGGGTTCACTCGTACAGATCAGGAACGTGTCGGACGAGACCCGGCGCGCACTCAAGGCCCGAGCGGCGGCACAGGGTCGGTCGTTGAACAGTTACCTCGTCGACCTGCTCGACCGGGAGGTGGAGCGACCGACCGTGGCCGAAGTGCTGGCGCGCGCGGCGGCACGCACCGGGCAGTCGACGACGTCCGCTGTCGAGGTGCTCCGGCAAGCACGTGAGGACCGTACGGCCGGCCCGGCACGAGGTGTCGGTTGATCGTCGTCGATGCGGCGGCCGTCGTCGACGCGCTGGTGATGGCAGACGGTGTCGAGCCCCTGCGGGAACGGCTGGCCGGCGACGAGATGCACGCGCCCGCGCTGATCGATTCCGAGGTGGTGTCCGCGCTGCGTGGGCTGACACTCGCGAACCACCTGCACCCGAGGCGGGCGGTCGCTGCGCTCGACGACTTCGAAGCACTCACGATCCGACGGTGGAACGCGACGCACGAGTTGCGACGCCGCATGTTCGACCTGCGCGACAACGTGAGCGCCTACGACGCCGCCTACATCGCGCTGGCCGAGGCGCTGCCGTGTCCATTGGTGACACGCGACAGGCGCCTCACGCGTGCCGCCGGGCACGACGCCGAAATCGTCGTCCTCTGATCACACCGGGCCGGGTCGGGCAGGCCGGGACCTCCGGGGACCGACGTCCTCTTCCAGGGGCTACGGTCGCTCCCGTGTCGGTGTTCGGGGAGGTGGACGAGTCCGAGTGGCTCGTGTCGAACGACCTGGCGTTCGCGATCCGAGACGGGTTCCCGGTCACACCCGGGCATTCGTTGGTGGTCCCCCGCCGGCTGATCGCCCACTGGTGGGACACCACCGCCGAGGAACAGCGCGCGCTGCTCGACCTGGTCGAGGTGGTCAAACGACGTCTGGATGCCGAGTTCGCGCCCGACGGCTACAACGTCGGCTTCAACAACGGCATCGCGGCAGGCCAGACCGTCGACCACCTGCACATCCACGTGATCCCCCGGCACGACGGCGACGTGGACGACCCCCGCGGCGGGATCCGCCACGTCATCCCCGGCAAAGGCAACTACCTGACAGGCTCGTGAGACGGGCCCAAACCATTGGCACTACCCGACCGCCGCGGCGAACGATTGGTACAGGTCACCGGTCAGTGGAACATCCAGCCGCCAGGTAATCGCCATCGGCTTCTCCCCCTCGTGCCCTTCGTAGGTCGCAGGCCCAAGGAACCAGAATGCGCGGTCATCCGGCGTCAGACGTGCGAACAGCAAGATGGCACGATGGTCTTGGACGTGGTTGCGGTAGCGCAATCCAGTCTCGCTGTCAGCCCGCGTGGCGGCCTGAGATTCCCAATGGATGAGGTCACGGCTGATTGCGTAATCCCGATACCGAGTCGTCGGTGAGAACGTGCCACCGGTCTTGTCCAAGGTGAACGCACACAGTTCAGCGTTCGATTCCCTGTCCCGGTACACGCCGCTTTGCCAGGAGCCGACGCGCGTGCGTCCTCCACCGAGCCCCATGGCTGACAGAATTTCGATCCTGCTGTATCGCGCATGCACCTGCAGCGGCGCATCGGCATGGGTCGCAAGTGGAATATGGGTGTGATCGACCTGCTCCTCCAGCTCATCCAGGAGTTCGCCAAGCTCATCCAGAACCTGCGGGTGCTGCCACACCAGGTCAACGCCCTCCTGCAACGTGGCCGCGCCGTTCGTCAGTCGCAGTGTCTGGTCCGTAAGGGAAACCGTCAGCATGTGGAGGAGCCGCCGTGGCTGTTCGGCGAGGCGTGTCACGATCGGCGCGTCCGACTGCCGCGTAAACCCGCGCCAGGCATCGATTCGTTGAGCATCGTCAACGTGCAACAGCCGGCCGAGTGCACGGCGCAGCTCCTTCTCTCTAGGGCCCGCAGTCTTTGTCTCTATATCGGCTGCTTCACAAAGATCCGACCAGGAACGATTGCCCGCATACACATCGTCGAGATCAAGTCCCGACTCCTCTAGGTAATCGCTAAGGGTGACCCTCTGCCTCGCCTGACGCAGGCTTCGGAGCTCCTGCACTTTCGCAGGCCATCTTGAGGGGATGGCCTGCCGGAAACTCCGCAACACGACTTCCGCGGCCTTCGCATCGAGTTGCATATCGCAGCCGGATGGAAGGTACGGGAAACCCATCTCAACGGACTTTTCGATTGCGCGCCGTGTGCCTCCGAGCAGTGCCCGGTAGCGACGATCGAAACGGAACTCGACACGGTGATTGCCCACGAAGTCGAGAACGGTGCAGAACGGTTTGCCGGGGGCAAGACGCAATCCACGCCCTAGCTGCTGAAGGAACAGGACCGGACTCTCGGTCGGTCGTAACAAAAGGACCGTGTCGACGTTCGGCACGTCGACCCCTTCGTTGAATAGGTCAACCGAGAACACAACCCGCACGTTTCCCTCAACAAGGTCGCGCAATGCGGCGTCACGTTCATCGCGTGGGGTTTGCCCGGACACCATCACCGAAGCAATTCCGGCCTCGTTGAAGTGATGCGCCATGAATTTGGCGTGAGCGACACTGACGCAGAATCCCAGACAACGCATCGAGGCCACATCTGCGTGATCCGCAACTTCTTTGATCACCAGGCGCGCCCAGGCGTCCGTACTGGTGTAGCGATTCGTAAGCGCTTCGATCTCGTAGCCGAGACTCCGGGTCCAGGGAATGTCGGTGAGGTCCGTGCCATCGTGAATCCCGAAGTAGTGGAAGGGCGCCAGGTGTTGCTGATCGATCGCATCCCACACGCGAAGCTCTGCGGCGATCCGACCCCCGAACCAGCCAAGTATCGGAAGCCCATCAGCACGTTCTGGTGTTGCGGTCAGGCCAAGCAACTGGCGCGGTCGGAGATGATCGAGAAGTCGCTGATACGACTTGGCTGCGGCATGGTGAAATTCATCGACGATCACCACATCGAAATGCCCAGGTTCGAGGGTCTCGAAGCCGGTGGCGTTCAAACTCTGGATTGAGGCGAAGACGTGATCGAAGCGTTCCGGGGTATCACCACCGACCCATTTTTCACCGAACTTGGGATCACGTAACGCGTGACGGAACGTAGCAAGGCTCTGATTCAGAATTTCTTGACGGTGCGCAACGAACAGGAGGCGTGCCCGCGGAAGTCGCTCACGTAGCCGCGCGTAGTCGACTGCCGCCATCACGGTCTTGCCGGTTCCCATGGCGGCGACGAGGAGATTGCGGTTCCGTCCCCTGACACGCGCGACTTCGAGTAGCTCGAGCAGCCGTTCCTGGAAAGGGTACGGCCGCAGTTCGATCGGACTGAGAATGAACCCTGGTCCAGCGGCCTGTGGTGTACGGACGGCGGCAAGCTC
>CAZVFF010000140.1:0-2497 GCA_964626395.1 uncultured Iamiaceae bacterium
GCGCCGCCCTCGCCGACGGTGACTGGTGTACCGCCCGGGACCGCCTGCACGAGGTGGGGGAGCCGTCGAGGCGCGAATGGGTGGTCCGCAATCTCGGCGGGCGCGAACTGGTCGCCGGTATCGAAGCCTGGGTCGCAGCCGGGCCCGAGGACTCGGATGCCTTCCTGGTCCGCGGAGCGAACGCCGTGGCCAATGCCCTGGGGTACGGGAACCAGGCCGACGAAGCCCGCTTCGACGAGTTGCGTTTCGGTGAACGGAACCTGTGGTGGGCACTCGAATCGGCGTTCGACGACCCGGTCGCACTCACGCCGCTGATCCGATCCGGCGCTGCACTCGACATCCCCACCGAGGAGCTCGTGCTGCGGTTCCGGGAAGCGGATCGTCGGGCACCCGGACTCACCGGTGCCCACCTCGAGATGGTCGTCGCGCTCGGTACGGGGCCGCGGGCGTCGGTCGCACAGATGGACGCGTTCGTGGCGGCCGTCGGCGGATCCATCGCCGAGGGCTCGCCCACCCATGCGGTCGTCCCCCTTGCTCATCTCATCGCCGAGGATCGTGGCGCGTCGGGTGTCCAGCGACGCCGATCGCTGTCGGCCGAGGCGCGCAGCGATGTCGAGATCACCTTCGCGATGACCGTCGACTCGGCGCGGTGGGACCCGGGCCCGGCCGCGGTCGAGACGCGCAACATCCTGGCTGCGGCGTCGGCGCGGTGCGGAGACACCACCCGGGCGAGGGCACTGCTCACCGTCGAGCCGACCCCACCGACGCGTCTGCCGTGGTCGGTGCTGTCCGACGGTGCCGAGCTCTACCGGTCGGTGTCGGCCGTACCGGGCTGAATCTCCTCGGAGCCGGCGGGGTTCCCGATCACGATCCACGGGTCGATCCGTTCCTGCAGCAGGGACCCGATCCGGTGACCGTCGACCCAGGCGGACGTGTCGAGGCGCGCGACCGTGCCGTTCTCGTTCCACGCCACGAGCGACCCGTCGCTGGCCGCCTCGACCGCCACGAGGTCGTCGAAACGCATCGTGACCGGCGGTTCGGACACGGTGAACCGGTCCGTGGCGATCACCAACGTGGCCTCCGATCCGTCGGCGGCGGTGAAGACCTCGCCTTCCCCGGCGGCGTCGGTGTGGTCGCGGATGGGGACGAAACGTCGGTCGCGCAGCGCGGCGTCGTCGGGGACGACCCAGATCGCACGGCTGACCGCGTCCCGGATCTGGTGGGCGACGTCGGCGGGTGTGGCGCGCAACGCCGCCGGGAGGTCACGATCCTCCCGGTAGAGCAGGTCCGTTGCGGCCGCGTCGACGGCTCCACTCCCCGGAACGGCACGGAGGCCCCCGGAGCGGCGCAGGGAGACCTGGGTGCGTCCGAGGGTCTCGGCGGACGGTCCCGTCATGGACAGTTCGAACAACGCGGCCATGATCGATTCCTGGATGGCGACCAGCGCCTCGGAGGGGGCCTGCACGGCGATGTTGACGGTCGCGAGGCCCGCTCCGGTCCGGCGCGCGACGGAGCGGGGTCGAGGGGCCGACGGATCGATCATGCGGCATCGTTCGTGGATGCGGTCGATGACGTTGCCGACCCCGAGTTGCGCGGTGGCGTTGAACCTCCCCAGGAACGAGATCGCGATCCGGTTCTCGTCGCCGCGGGCCAACGCCGGGAACTCGAGCGTGCGTTGGCGGGGCTCGGGCAGCGGGCGGTGTTCGCCCCGGGGTAGTGCCGCGAGATCCGGTGGCACCGCCGGTCGTCGGTTCGCGGAAACCACGGCGTTGCCCGCGTTGTAGCCGTCCTGGACGAGTGCGTCCAGGGTGCGCGGATCGACGTCGGTCAACCCGACCAGGGGGAGTGCCGACAGCCCGTAGCCGCGACTGCCGAACCGCAGGCTCATCAAGCGGGTGTCCCAGTTCTCCGGTGGCTGCCAGGAACGTGCCACCCGGTCCGCGATCCCGTCGATCCGGTCGGTACGCAGGGTGGCGATCGCCCGTGCGATCGCCGTCAGGGTCTCGGCGACCCCGGTGTCCGGCCCGGAGACCACGAACCGGGTCCGGAGGCTGCGGACCGAACTGTGCACGTCGACGCCGGAGGGAGGGTCGACACCGGCGAGTACGAGCGCGGCGAGCAGGTGGCACGCCCCACGGGTGCGCAGACGTTCGTCGGCCTCCCCGATCCGGAACGCCAGGGTCGCGTGCAGTTCGACCGAGTCGGGGTCATCACCCCAGACGGCGGCCACGGCGCCCAGGTGCTCGATGTGGATGCGCGGTGTCGACGCGGGCACGTTCGAGCCTCGCCGGCCGGGCGGTTCGGCCCCGGGGTCCGCGGCCCGCCGGAGCGGATCGGATTGCATGGCGGGTTCCCTCCCTGACCGGATCGTGACCTGTACCGATCCTAGGAGACGACCCTGACACGGCGGTCGGGACGAAGGTCCCATCGGTGCCGGTCGTCGATGAGGCGTGCCCCCGGATTCCCGGCGTGGGTCGGCGGCAGCGGCGCCGGGACC
>CAZVFF010000140.1:2507-6594 GCA_964626395.1 uncultured Iamiaceae bacterium
AAATCCCCCCGGGTTGTTTTCAACCCCCCCCCCCCCCCCGCTCGACATGTCAAGTCCTGCGGGAGGGAGGGTAGGTACCTGACATACCGAGAACTGAAAATTTCCCCGGGCGGGAGCAACGCCCCCGTCGCTTGTGGAGACCATCCTGACTTTTGTGATTCGACCCTGTCAACTCGATCGGGGAAAACACCGACCTGTTCCGGACCCGGTCCGCGCGCCCGTGGCATCCTCGGGCCGCCACGTCGACGCTTGGTACCCTGGTGGGCATTGTGGCCCCCTCACGGACCAGGACGAGAACCACGCGCACGACCAACCGGTCGGGTGGCCGGCGCGACGACAGGAGCGCACGGACCGGACGGTCGGTGACCTCCACGGTCGCCGCGGCGACCGTCGGGTTCCGCGGGGATCTGATCGGGTTGGCCTGCGTCGCGATCGGTCTGTTGTGCGGTCTGGGCCTGTACACGACCGCGGGTGGCCCGGTCGTGCAGTGGTTCGCCGACACGGTCACCCTGGTGTTCGGGCCGTTGGGCTACGTCGTGCCGGTCGCGTTGGTGGTGCTGGGCATCTGGGGGATCCGGGGGGCGAGGACCCGGGAAGCCGATCCGGCCGACGACGCCGGCACCGACCCGGTTGCCGACCCCACCGCGGTCGTCGCCCGACGCTCCGCGGGTGCGGTGCTGGTCGTCCTGGTGATCCTGGGACTGGCGGACCTGTGGCGTGGACGGCCCGGGTTCTCCGGGACCAGGGACGAGCTCGCGCACGCCGGCGGTTTCCTGGGGACCGTCGTGGCTACACCGCTGCACGCGGTGCTGGGTGTCGCCGGCGCCACGATCGTGTGTGTCCTGGTGGGCGTCGCAGGGCTCGTCCTCCTGACCGGGGTGTCGATCGCCCGGGCCTCCCGGGGGGTGGCCGGGGTGTCCGGAACGCTCGGTCGGGCGTTCTCGGGTCGGGTGGGGGCGCTGTTCCGTTTGGACGGCACCGCCGACGACGGCACGGTCGAGGTGGCCGACTACCACGACTTCGCGGCGGACGACGACCTCGACGTGGCCGACGCGCCGACAGAGCCGGTCGACGCCGACCCCCCGCCGCCGGGGATCGACGAACCCACCGTGAGGGTCCCGGATTCCGACGAGGACACCCCGGGTGGCCCCTACGACCAGGACCGTGACGCGGCCGTGTTCGCCACGACGGATGCGGCGACCGGCACCGCGTCGCAACTGGAGATCGATCTGGCCGGGCCGAGGACCCGACGCGCCTGGAAGCTCCCCCCGCGCAAGCTCCTGCAACGGGCCGGTTCCCAGCAGGTCGACAAGACCGCGATCTCCGAACGGGGCCGCACCCTGGAACACGCGTTGGCCGAACACGGCGTGGAGACCCGCCTGGTCGGCATGACCGTGGGCCCGACCGTCACCCGTTACGAACTGGAACTCGGCCCCGGCGTGAAGGTCGCCCGGGTCACGTCGCTGCAGAAGGACATCGCGTACGCGATGGCCACCCCCGATGTGCGGATCCTGGCGCCGATCCCGGGACGGCACGCGATCGGAGTCGAGGTCCCCAACACGACCAAGCAGCTGGTCACCGTCGGCGACATCCTGGCGTCCCGGGAGGCCCGCGAGGCCAAACACCCCCTGGACGCCGCGGTGGGGCGCGACATCCAGGGCAAGGCGGTGATGGCGAACCTGGCCAAGATGCCGCACGTGCTGATCGCCGGTGCGACCGGGGCCGGAAAATCGTCGTGCATCAACACCCTGCTCACGTCGTTGTTGATGCGCGACACCCCCGACGACCTGCGGCTGATCCTGGTGGACCCCAAACGGGTCGAGTTGGGCCAGTACAACCGGCTGCCGCACCTGTTGACCGAGGTGGTGACCGACCCCAAGAAGGCCGCGAACGCGTTGTCGTGGACGGTCAAGGAGATGGAGCGTCGCTACGACCTGCTCTCCGAGGTGGGTGTGCGCGACGTGACCGGCTACAACGCCGCGTACGACCGGGGCGACCTGGTCCCCCCGCCGGGGTCCGAACGGGTCTACGAACGTCTGCCGTTCATCCTGGTCGTCGTCGACGAGTTGAACGACCTGATGATGGTCGCCGCCCGCGACGTCGAGGCGTCGATCACCCGGATCGCACAGATGGCCCGTGCGGTGGGGATCCACCTGGTGATCGCCACCCAGCGCCCGTCGGTGAACGTGATCACCGGGGTCATCAAGGCGAACATCCCCGCCCGTTGGGCGTTCGCGGTGTCGTCACTCGCGGACAGTCGGGTGATCCTGGACCAGCCCGGTGCCGAACGGCTGCTCGGCCGGGGTGACATGTTGTTGCTGGATCCGTCATCGAGTGTGCCCACCCGGGTGCAGGGGTCCTGGGTGACCGAGGACGAGGTGCGCGCCGTGGTCGCGCACTGGCGCCGTCAGGAACCCGAGGTGACCTACGACGACACCGTGCAGGGTTCCGACGAACCGGCGGGCGGTGGCGCGGTCGGCGGGGCAGGGGGCGACGATGACGACGAACTGTTCACCCAGGCGATGGATCTGGTGGTGCGCAGCCAGTTGGGTTCCACCTCGATGCTGCAGCGCAAGCTCCGGGTCGGATTCGCCCGCGCCGGGCGGCTGATGGACCTGCTGGAACAGCGTGGGGTGGTCGGCCCCTCGGAGGGTTCCAAGGCCCGGGCGGTGCTGATGACCCTGGAGGAGTACGAGGGCGGACCGGGCACCGTCGGCACCGACACCGACGACGGGGTGGCGGGAACCGTCGACGACCCGGCCTGACCGGTCCCGGTCAGGTGCCGGTGGGGACGAACCCGTCGATCGCCTCGGCCATCGCCCGGTCCCGGTCGGTCACGCCGCCGGCGTCGTGACTGGTCAACTCGATCACCACGGTGTTCCACGAGTTCGACCAGTCGGGGTGGTGGCCCTGCTTCTCGGCCTCGAGCGCGACGCGGGACAGGAAGCCCCACGCGACCGAGAAATCGGCGAAGGTGAACTCCCGACGGAGTCGATCGTGCTGTTGTTCCCATTCGGCATCCATGGGTCCGAGTGTGCCGGGAAACACGGGTCCTCGAAACGGGTCGACGCTTGACGGAAATCCCGACCATCTTGGTAGGGTTTCAAACATGACCAAGTTGCTCGACTTTCCGGATCCGGTGAACGACAAGGCGGCCCGCACCGTCGCGGCGGGCGTGGTCGTGCTCTGTGCGGTGACGCTGGCCACCGGTTCGTGGATCCCGCTCGTGCTGCTGGTCTACGGGTTCGCCGCCCGTGTGGCGACCGGCCCCACCCTGAGTCCGCTCGGGTTGTTCGCCACCCGGGTCGCCGCACCCCGCCTCGGCGCGGCGAAATCCGTTCCGGGCCCGCCGAAACGGTTCGCGCAGGGTATCGGCCTGGTGTTCAGTGGCACCGCGGCCGTGCTGTGGTTCGCGTTCGGGCTGCACACCGCGGGCCTGGTCGTGGTCGCGGCGCTGGCCGTGCCCGCGTTCGCCGAAGCGGCGTTCGGCTACTGCATCGGTTGCCGCCTCTTCTCGCTGCTGATGCACCTCGGCGTGATCCCCGAGACCGTCTGCCCCGAATGCGCCGACCTGACCCGCCGCTACCCCGAGCGGTACGCCGCCTGAGGTCCCCGGGCCCGTCGGGTCGGCGCCGGCGAGCCCGACGTGGGAGACTCGCCGGTGCGATGAGCACCGATGCGCGTACCTATTCGATCGTCACCCTGGGGTGTGCCAAGAACCAGGTCGATTCGGACAAGCTCGCCGGCAAACTGGCCACCGACGGGCTCGCCGAGGTCGACGACCCCGCCGAGGCCGATCTGATCGTGGTCAACACGTGCGCGTTCGTGTCCGAGGCCCGCGCCGAGTCGATCGACACGGTGCTCGGCCTCGACGAGCTCCGGCGTGACGGTTCCCGGCTGGTGGTCACCGGTTGCATGGCCGAACGCTACGGCGACGAGCTGGCCGAGGCGTTGCCCGAGGTCGACCGGGTCGCCGGGTTCGGACGGGAACTCGAACCTCCCACGCCCGCAGCGAACGGGGCGACCGGCCTGGCGATCGGCCGCAAACCCCGCCCGGCGGGCTCGTCGGTGGCCGATTTCGACCTGT
>CAZVFF010000141.1:0-6543 GCA_964626395.1 uncultured Iamiaceae bacterium
CGACTCCCGCTGGGCCCGCGGGATCGCCGCGGGCGACACCGCCTGAGCCGACCCGGCCCGAGTCGACCCCGTGCCCGCCCGTTCCACCGGGTCAGCGTGGCATCGGTCACGTTGTAGGCTGCAGCAGTCCGATCGACGGGAAAACAGGGGTAGAGGATGAACCGACGGCACACGACCACCGGAATCAGCGCGTTCCTGCTGGCGCTCGCACTGATCTTCGCGGGCTGTTCGAGCAACGGTGACGACGGGGCATCGCCCGCCCCGACCGACGCGGCCACCGAGGACACGGCGGCCCCGACCGACGCGGGCGCCGACGGGCCGTTGACGGTCGTGGTCACCAACGACGACGGGATCGACGCCCCGGGGATCGACGCGCTGGTGACGGCGATCTCGGCCCTCGACGATGTCGAGGTACACGTGGTGGCCCCGCTCGAGAACCAGAGCACCACCGGCGACCGGACCACCGACGGTGAGGTCACCTTCGCGGACGGCGAGACCGCCAGCGGCGTCGCCGGCACCGCGGTGGACGGCTTCCCGGCCGACACGATCGCCGTGGCGATCGACGAGTTGGGTCTGGAACCCGACCTGGTCGCCTCGGGGATCAACGAGGGCCAGAACGTCGGTCCGCTCACCGAGATCTCCGGGACCGTGGGGGCCGCGATGACCGCGGCCCGACGGGGAATCCCCGCGGTGGCGGGGAGTGCCGGTTTCGGTGAGGACGCCAGCTACGAAGCCGCCGCCGAGCTGGTCGCCGAGTGGATCACCGAGAAACGCGGCGACATCCTCGACGGTTCCTACACCGTGGAGGGCGTCGTGAACGTGAACGTGCCCGAATGCACGGTCGGTTCGGTCCGTGGGGTCCAACTGGTCGAGACCGGCGACGAGATCGCCGACGAGGTGGACCCGTTCACCGCGGACTGTGAGGCCGAACTGGACTTCACGACCCCCGACGACGACGTGCAGGCCATCGCGAACGGGTTCGTCGCGATCAGCGAGGTCCCCCTCACCGAACCCGGCGACGACGCCGACAGTGGGGACAGCCCGGACGGGAACGCCCCCGACGACGGTGCGGACGCCCCCGACGCGGAATGAGCGGGGACGACGCCGGCCGACGGGCCGCGGCGGACAACTACATCGACATCCAACACCACGCCGACCCGGCGGCGTTGGCCCAACGGTTGGGTGACTGGTTGCGGGCACGCCTGCCCGACGGCGCCGACCCGGAGATCCGGAACTTCGATGCGTCGTCCGCGAACGGCCTGTCCAGCGACACGGTGCTGTTCGACGCGACCTGGCACGACGCCGACGGGATCCACGACGAACCGATGGTCGCCCGGATCGCTCCCGAACCCCACGCCGCGGCGGTGTTCGCCGACTACGACCTGACCGGGCAGTACGCAACGATCTCGACCGTCGCCGCACGCACCGACGTTCCCGTCCCGAAGCTGTGGTGGTGCGAGGACGACGCGGCCGTGCTCGGCCGACCGTTCTTCGTGATGCGACGCGTCGACGGGCTCGTCCCACCCGACGTGCTGCCCTACACCTTCGGGGACAACTGGGTCTTCGACGCTCCCGTGGCGGACCGTGACCGCATGCAGACCGCGATGATCGACACGTTGGCCGCCGTCCACGCAATCGCCGACGCGCCGGGTCTGCTCCCGCACCTGGAACCACGCGGGGCCGGCCCCACACGGCTGGCGCGCCAGCTCGACGACGTGCGCGGCTGGTACGCGTGGTCACGCCGCACCGCACCGGCGTCGACCCTGGTCGGGGCGGCTCTGGAACGCTTGACGTCGACCCTGCCCGACGAACCGGGTGGAACCGTACTCAGTTGGGGGGACGCCCGGATCGGCAACGTCCTGTTCGACGACTTCACCCCCGTGGGGGTACTCGACTGGGAGATGGCCGCACTCGGCCCCCGCGAACTCGACCTCGCGTGGCTCACCTACTCCCACACGGTGTTCCAGGACCTCGCCACCGGCCTGGGGGCGGCCGGCCTGCCGGCCTTCCTGACCGTCGACGACGTGACCCGGGCCTACGAGGCGACCACCGGGCACGCCGTCACGCACTTCGACTGGCATCTGCTGTTCGCCGCGACCCGTTGGGCGATCGTGTTCCTGCGCACCGCCGCCCGGGAACGGGAGGTCTCGGGCCGGGAACTGCCCGACGAGGGCGACGAGGTGCTGCACAACCGCCCGAGCCTGGAACGGTTCCTGGACGGCGATTTCCGAGCCCGATGACGCAACCGGAGGACCCCTGATGCACGTACCGGTACCCCTCGACGAGTTCCCCGTCCACCAGACCCCGTTGTCGATGGGCTACGCGGGAACGAGCGATCGCAACTTCTACGACCGCTACTACTTCAACGCGCACGACCGCACCGGTGACGTGTTCCTCGTGTCGGGCCTGGGGGTGTACCCGAACCTGGGGGTCACCGACGCCTACGTGGTGGTGCGGCGCGGGGACCGCCAGTGGGTGGTGCGCTGTTCGGACGCCCTGTCGCACGACGACCGGCTGACCCCGGCGGTCGGTCCGTACCGGATCGAGGTGCTCGAACCGTTGCAACGGGTCCGGGTCGTGTCCGATTCCGACGACCACGGCCTGGCGTGTGACCTGACCTGGACCGGGTCGCACCCCGCGGTGATGGAACAGCCCCACGTGATGCGCACCGGAGCACGACCGATCATCGACGCGTCACGGTTCGCGCAGGTCGGCACCTGGGAGGGCGTGATCCGCATCGAAGGCGACGAGATCGCCGTGTCACCCGGCACCTGGGTGGGCACGCGGGACCGCTCCTGGGGGATCCGCCCGGTCGGCGAGGCCGAACCGCCCGGGCGCAACGCGGACGAACCGCTGGAGGGGTTCTGGTGGCTGTACGTGCCGTTGCGCTTCGAGGAGTTCGCGCTGATCGTGATCGTCCAGGAGGACCCCGACGGCTACCGGACCCTGTGCGATGCGACCCGGGTGTGGCCCGACGGCCGCCGCGAACAGCTCGGCTGGCCGGAGGTGGACATCACCTACGCGTCCGGTACCCGGCATCCGGTTTCGGCCCGTCTGGGTCTGCGGACCCGCGACGGGAAGGACCTCGACCTCGACGTGGAGACCCTCGGCTTCGTCGGGTTGAACGTCGGCGCCGGATACGGCGGCGACCCCGAATGGACCCACGGCGCCTGGCGGGGGCGCAGCTGGGTCGAGGGCGCCTCCTACGACATGACGGATCCGGAGATCACCGGGCGGATCCCGTTCAGCGTCGTCGACCACGTCGCCCGCGCGACCTTCGACGGTCGGGAGGGTTTCGGCCTGTTCGAACACGGCACGTTCGGCCGTCACGACCCGTCCGGGTTCGCCGACTGGGGCTCGCTCGCCCGCTGATCCGTTCGCCCTTTCGCCCGGACCCCGGCTCGACGGCGGCCCCGACGGCCGCTCGGCAGGTCGTCCCGACGGACCCGGGCGAAGAGGGCTTTCAGGTAGGCACCCTCGTCGAACCCGATCGGGTGGTCGTCCGCGTGCCCGGTGCGCCGCACCTGGTCCAACCGGACCCCCGCGGCGCGTGCCGCAGCGGCGACCGTGGCGTGGAAATCCTCCGCCGTCACCCGGGCCGAACACGACGCCTGGACCAGCAATCCGCCGTCGGTGACCAGCCGCACCGCCGACCGGGTGAGCCGGCCGTAGGCACGCAACGCGCCGGGCACGTCCGCGGCCCGTTGCGCGAACGACGGCGGATCGACCACGACGATGTCGAACCGCTCCCCGGAAGCGGCCAGGTCGTCCATGACGGTGAACGCGTCGCCACGCCGGGTGGTCAGCCGACACCGACGGACCGTGTCGATGTCGCGGTTGCGGTCGAAGTTGCGTCGTGCAGCGGCCAACGCCCCGGCGCTGGCATCCACCGCCAGCACCGCACGGGCCCCTCCGGCTGCGGCGTTCAGGGCGAACCCGCCGGCGGCGCTGAACACGTCGAGCACCCGGGCCCCGCGGGCCTGTGCGCCCACGCGGCGTCGGTTGTCGCGTTGGTCGAGGAACCAGCCGGTCTTCTGTCCCCGGATCACGTCGGCTTCGACGACGAGCCCGTTCTCGCGGAACAGCACCGGACCGGTCGGCAGATCGCCGTACAGGGCGGTGCCGTCGCCCGGACCGTCGACCAGTTCGTCCGCGGTGCGACGGCCGAGTCGCAGGACCACGGTGTCCACCGGCAGCAGGTCCACCAGCGACACCACGACGGTGTCGAGGTGGGCCACCCAGGCCGGTGTGTAGATCTTGACGACCGCCACGTCGGCGTAGCGGTCGACGACCAGGCCACCGAGGCCGTCGTTCTCGCCGTTCACGCACCGCAGCCCCGTCGTGTCCGTCGACGCGAGCAGGCCCCGACGGCGGCCGATCACCTCGGTGAACCGGCGTCGCCACCAACCCTCGTCGATCGGGGTGGGGTCCCCGTGGTGCAGGACCCGGACCCGGATCGGTGACGTCGGGTCGTACAGGCCGATCGCCCGGAACCGACGTTTCCGGTCGAACACGACCGCCAGGTCCCCGGCCCGGCCACCGTCGGCTTCGGACACGACCGAATCCGCGAACACCCAGGGATGACCGGCCCGGACCCAGCGGACGGCGTCGTCGGTGACCCGGACGGCCACCCGCGACCGACGTGGCTGGTCGATTGACGGGGAACGGGAGGGGTCCATGGGGGTGGTCCGGCCGCACCCGGGCGGTGACGATGGCGCCGCAGCGGCGCCCGCGGAACGGGGCGGGCCGAGCCACGACGCTACCGTCCCCGCCGGCCCGCCGGCCGGATCCGACCCGGGCCCCGACCGGTTCACCGGATCCGGGTGGCTCCTGCCAAGGTGACGGGCGTGTCGCGCGACCACGACTTCACCCGGGGGCCCACCCTGGGCCACATCATCGGCTTCTCCACGCCGATCATGGCCGCCAACCTGTTGCAGACCTCCTACCAGTTCGCCGACAGCCTGTGGATCGGGAACCTGCTGGGTGCGGACGCGCTCGGTGCGGTGGCCGTGTCGGCGGTGATCGTGTTCACGACGTTGTCGTTCGTGATCGGCATGAACAACGCGGCATTGGCGATCCTGTCCCAGCAACGCGGCCGGGGCGACCGCGACGGGCTCGCCCGGTACCTGAACGCGTTCGTCGTCACCCTCGTCGGGTTGGCGGTCCTGCTGGGGACGGTCGGTTACGTGGCCGCCGGGCCACTGTTGGAGTTGCTCGGTACCCCTACGGACCTGCTCGCCGACGCCCGCGACTACCTGCAGATCACGTTCCTGGGGATCCTGGCCCTGTTCGGGTACAACTTCATCGCCACCGTGTTGCGTGCCCTGGGAGACAGCCGCACCCCGATGCGGTTCGTTGCCGTGGCGGTGGTCCTGAACATCGTGGCCGACCCGCTGTTCATCCACACCTTCGGTCTGGGGGTGCGCGGTGCCGCGTACGCGACGGTGCTGTCCCAGGGCGTGGCGCTCGGTTACGGCATCGTGCACGTGGCACGCCACACGTCGATCCCGTTCCGACGACCCACACTGCCGGCCCGGGCCGAGGTGGGCACGATCTTCTCCCTGGGGATCCCCTCGGGGTTGCAGATGGCGGTCATCTCCGGCGGATCCGCGGCGATCATGAGCGTCGTCACCCGTTTCGGCGGTTCGGTCGTCGGCGGCTTCGGCGCCGCGCAGCGGCTCGACGCGTTGATCATGGTCCCCGCCCAGGCGTTGGGCGTGGCGGCATCCAGCATGGTGGGTCAGAACATCGGCGCCGGCCGCTGGGACCGGGTGGCTCGCATCTCCCGCGAGGCGGTGCTGTTCAACGTCGCGATCATGGTCGGCGTCGCGCTCGTGATCGTCGTGTTCGCCGACCGGGCGATCCAACTGTTCGTTCGCGACCCCGAATCGGTCGCGTTCGGGGCGACGTACCTACGGACCGTGGCGCTGTTCTACCCGTTCCTGGGAATCAACTTCGTGTTGAACGGCGCGGTGCGGGCGTCGGGGGCGATGTACCAGGTCCTGGTGTTGAACCTCATCTCGTTCTGGGTGCTGCGTTATCCGCTCACCGCCCTGTTCGCGTCGCTGTTCGACGAGTTCGGGATCGGCATGGGGATCGCGACGAGCTTCGTGATCTCCAGCGGGTGCGCCTGGGCCTACTTCCGGTTCGGCCGCTGGCGCGACAAGGACCTGTTCGCCCACGACGAACGTGCGGGTCCGCCCGCACCCTGACCAGCCCGGCGGCGCGTCCCCGGGCGCGGGGATCACACGGGGAGGTGGGCTCGGAGTCTGGCTTCACGTACCTGCGCACGGATCCGGTAACGCGTCGAGCGGGGCATCGTGCCCGGCCCGTAGAGCCCACGACCGAGCTTCACCACCCGGCCGTGGCCGATTTCCCACCGCAACGCGTCCGATACGACCTTCGATGCTCGCCCGTCCAGTACGAAACCATCCCGTGCCACCGCTTCGACCAGTCCGGAGACGTTGGTCGGCCCCTGCTCCTGCAGGATCACGGTGAGCAGATGACGCAATGCTCGTCCGTGAATGGCTCGTCCGTGAAGGG
>CAZVFF010000142.1:0-6499 GCA_964626395.1 uncultured Iamiaceae bacterium
CGCGGGCGTCGGCGATCCACGCACGCACCGCCTCGTCTGACTTGGCCTGCACCCGGACCACGCCCATCGCGTGGACCGACTGCGGGGTCAGCCCCAGGTGACCCATCACCGGGATCTCGGCGTCGACGAGCGCGGTGATCATCGGCACCCGTTTGGCGCCACCCTCGAGTTTGACGGCCTGGGCTCCGGCACGGATCAACGTCGCGGCGTTGCGCACGGTGTCGGGCACCGACACGTGGTAGCTGAGCCACGGCAGGTCGGCGACGACCAGGCTGCGCGGGTCGGCGCGCCGAACCGCAGCGGTGTGGTGGGCGATGTCACCGACGGTGACCGACAGGGTGTCGTCGTAGCCCAACACGACCATCGCGACCGAGTCCCCGACGAGGATCAGGTCGGCGCCCGAGTCCGAGACCATCCGTGCACCCGGGGCGTCGTACGCGGTGACCATCACGAGCGGGTCCGAACCGTTCCGGACCTTGTGGACGGCGAGTGCGGGGACGGTCGGTCGACCCCGCTTCGGCGTGGTTGTCATGGGGACCTCCTGGACACCGTCCAGGGCGCGTGCGGCTCCCGGCGGCTCGAACACCACGCTACCCGGTGACGCCGTCGCCCACGCATCCGCGATTCGGGAACGGCCGGACGGCGGTCCGCCTCAGGTCCCCTCGACCGGTTCGACCGGTGGAGGATCCGGATCCGGGGCGGCCGTCTCCGGCGGGGCGGTTTCCGGTGGCGCGGTTTCCGGTGGCGCGGTCTCCGGCGGCGGGTCGCCCCCGCCGGTCTGCCCACCGCCGGTTCCACCACTCGGATCGCCACCACCCTGCCCGGTGCCGTCGTTCGTACCGCCGTCACCACCGCCCCCTCCACCGGTCGACCCGTCGACGGGATCCCGTGGTGTCGGGCGTGCCCCGTTCTCGAAGTCGGTGACCGTCCACGCCGGCGGCAACGCACCGGTGCCACCCCAGGAGGTGAGGTACTCGCCGCCCTCGAGGTCACCGGTCCCGGGGAAGTCGGCCGGGGGGACGTCGGCGAGTGCGGCCTGCATGAAGGTCCGCCAGATCTCGGCCGGATAGGCCGACCCGGAGAACGATGACGGCATCAGCCGGTTGCCCTGTTCGTACCCCATCCACACCGACGCGGTGAACCCGGGAACGAAACCGGTGAACCAGGCGTCGGAGTTGCGTTCACCGATCTCCAGATCGTCACCCTCTCCGGTGTCGGCCTCGGCGACCGTCCCGGTCTTGCCCGCGGCGGGACGGCCGATGTCCGCGTTCACGCCGGTCCCGCGCTGCATCACCTGTTGCAACGAGTAGACGACCCGGGCGTTCTGGGTGGGGGTGAGCACCTGGTTCCGCTGCGGCGTGAAACTGGCGATGACGTTGCCGGTGCGGTCCTCGACGCGGGTGATCATCGTCGCGTCCAGCTGCACCCCGTTGCGGGCGAAGGTGCTGAACGCATCGGCGACCTCGACGACCGGGATGTTCACCGAACCCAACACGTAGGAGGGCAGGTACTCGTCCTTTCCGTCGATCCGTTCGAACCGGGTACGGACCCCCAGGTCGTGGGTGGTCTCGACCACCGATCGCGGTCCCCGTTCGAACATCATGTGGGTGTACGCCGAGTTGATCGAATCGGCGGTGGCATCCACCACCGAGGTGACCCCGGATCCGCAGCAGTCGCTGCGTACCCGCCAGTCCTCGGTCAACTGGTCGGGGTGTTCGGACGCGAGGAAGGTGGTGTCGGGCTGCGCCGGTAACGACGAGGTGACCGAGTAGTCCTGTCTCGCCAGTTCGGCCAGGGCGAACGCCTTGAAGGTGGAACCGACCTGCCGCCCGACACCGCCGGCACCGGTGGCCAGGTTCACCTTGTCCTCGTCGTAGTTGGTCCCGCCCATCATCGCGACGACCCCGCCGGAGTTGTCGATGGCCACGAGGGCACCCGACGGCGCGTCGGGGATGGTGCCGAGCACGCCGGTGACCGCTTCGTAGGCCTGCCGTTGCCGTTCGGGTTGCAGCGTGGTGTAGATCCGCAGACCGCCGTTGAAGACCTCGTCCTCGCCGAGCTCCGCGGTCAACTGTTCGATCACCGACTGCACGAAGTACCGCGAGGCGTACGGGTCCTCGCCGGTCGAACCCAGCGGCCCACCGAGCCAGTTCACCCCGGTGGTGGGCGTGTAGTCGATGACCCCGAGTGGGGCCTGCGCCGCGGCCAGACGCTGTTCCGCGTCGATCATGTCGTTCTCGAACATGTTGCGCAGCACCAGGTTGCGCAGGGACAGGGCCTTGTCGTCGTCGGCCGCCCACGACGGGTTGCGCACGATGCCGGCGAGGTAGGCGGCCTGGGCCAGGTCGATCTCGTTCGCGTCGATCCCGAAGTACATCTGGGCGGCCGCCTGGACGCCGTAGGCGCCTCGACCGAAATACACCAGGTTCAGGTACCGCTCGAAGATCTCCTTCTTCTCGAGCTCCTGTTCGAGCTTGACCGACAGGATCGCCTCCTTGATCTTTCGTTTGAAGGTGCGATCCGACGTGAGATAGCTGAGCTTCACGTACTGCTGGGTGAGGGTGGACCCCCCGTGGGTGGTCGCGCCACCACGGATGTCGAGCCACGCAGCCCGGGCGATCCCGATCGGGTCCACCCCGCCGTGTTTGAAGAAGTCCTTGTCCTCGGCGGCCAACACGGCGTTCTGCATCTCCGCCGAGATCTCGTCGAGCGGGACCACGACCCGGTTCACGTCGCCGTGCAGCGACGCGATGGCGTTGTCCTCGTTGCAGTCCTCGATGATGTCGGCGGCGCACACGAACGAGGTCTGGTCGACGACCGGGTTGGTGGTGGGCAACTGCACCTGGGACGCGACCCAGAGCACGCCGATCAGCGACGCGATCACCACGACGCCCAGGAAGAACAGGGGACGCCGCGCCCGCCACAGCAGCGAGCGACGGGATGCTCCGGGGGCGTTGGGGTCCACGGTTCGGGACCGACGTTTGCGCGTGGTGCGTTTGCTCATGGTGCGGACCGTCCGACCGTGTTTCGGCGACGCATCAGGCTACCAACCGTCACCGCCGACCCGACCTTCCCCCACCCCGCTGCGTTGCCCGTTGCCGTCCCCGCTACGCACCCCCATCCCGAACTTCGTCACCACTTCGAGTCCATGACCCCCCGAACGCGCTTCATCCAGCAAGCAGCCGACGGCTCGGGTGCGGTCACGACGGACAGCGGACACCGACCCGCCGACGCGCGCCCGATTCACGCGATCCGGGGGACCGGTGCAGCCAGAAGTGCCCGGAACGACTCGGCGATCCTTTCGGCATCGTGGGCCAGGTCGTGCCAGCCGAATCGGATGAAACGCCAGCCGACCCGCAGGAGCGCGAGTTCCCGTTGGCGGTCGTTCAATTGCACGAGTCGGGGTTCATGGAAAACCCTGCCGTCGACCTCGACGACCAGTCTCGCGTCCTCGTAGAGGAAATCGACCCGCCCGATGAGTGCACGGTCGGAACCGAGCGAGGCCTGGCGCGTCGGCCGGGGCAGGTCGTACCGATCGACGAAGGCGATGAACAGATCCTCGAGTTCGCTCTCGGTGGGGACGTGGCCGAGCGGTCGGGCGTCCAGGATCTCCCGCATGAGAGCGGATCCGGGTCGACCCCGCCCTGCCAGGCTCAGATAGGTGCGGGTCAGACGCGGAATCGTCGTCTGTTTCCGGACGAGTGCGTCATCGACGAGTCGTTCGACCATCGCCTCGGGCAGATGATCCCACCCGCGCCGTCTCCGACCGGCCGTGGTCATTCCGGCGAGGTCGAAAAGCGTGCGGTCGATGGTGGTCACCGGGAATCCGTCGACGACGGTGACCTGTGATGCGGGGAGCCGTGTTGTGCGGCGGGAACTGCGTGGCTGGTCACGTGGCGCACTGCCCTCGGGCTGGATGATGTCGATCACCTCGCCGAACCGGTTGGTCAGGTGCAGGAGACGCGCGGCGGAACGTCGACCGACGACCGCTCCGGGCCCCGCGATGAGCAGCGCGATCCAGAGACGTTGGTGCCACGTGTGCGGCGCGCCGAGGACCGTGAACACGCCGGGATGGTGACGTTTCCAACGCCCCGCATCGACACGGGCACGTGACAGATGGGCCGGCATGCCGGGGAACTGTCGAGCAGCGAATGCCCCGTGCTGTCGTGCGGCGGTACTGATGATCTCGGCTTCGAGTTCTCGCATGCGGGTTCCGTACCCACATCCGGGGAATTTCAATCCCCCTGATCCGACTCCGGCGATGCTTGCTGAATCAAGCGCGTTCGTGGCGTCATGGACTCGAAGTCGTGACGAAGTTCGGTTCCGGGGGTGGCGCGACGGGCGGGGGTGGCGCCGGCAAGTACGGCGCCCGCGGGTGCGGCGCCGACGGGAACCCGGGACCGAGGCACGACCGAACGGGCGGACCGCCAGGGCCCGGGAACCCGGATCAGGACGTCGAACGGCCCGCGATCGGGAAGGACCGCATGAGGTGGTTCCACCAGCAGCCGGTACAGACCTCGACCACATAACCCGTGAAGTCGCCTTTGCGGCGGGCGATCTTGGCCAACTCACCCTTGGTCGACAGACAGCGACCCGACTTGGGCAACCGGGGGCCGAACACGTAGGTGAGCAGGACCAGGTCGGTCGCATCACAGATCGGACAGGGCCGGTCGGTTGCCAGACCGAGGTTCGAGGCGTTGCGTCGCAACTCGGGATGGGCGTCGCAGACTTCGTTGCGTGCGAGACGGCCCCCGCGGTACTGGGCGATGAGTGCCTGGCGCGCGAGCCGGTAGTCGATCTCGCCGACACCGTTGACACCGGTCGGAGCCTTCACACTGCGCGCAGGCACGGACGTCACGATACCGGGCGACATCACCGAATGTCGGCCGTCCGTCCTGCGTTCCCCCGGGCCGAGAACCGCGCCGACCGGACCGCGCCGATGATCGATCCGCAGCGTCGCTTGCTGGATGAAGCGCGTCCGTCGAGCCATGCACTCGAAGTCGTGACGAAGTTCGGGAAGGGAGTGAGGTGCTTGCTGGATGAAGCGCGTCCAGCGCGTCATGGACTCGAAGATGTGACGAAGTTCGGGAAGGGAGTGGGGTGGCTCGGACCGGGAGACATCGGACACGTGGGGTTGACACGGCAGGACGACACATCGCACACTGTCGATGTATCACTTCGCTATTACGTTTCGATACATTGAAGCGATACGCCGTATTCTCATGAGCCTTCTCGACCTCTCCCTCCTCGGCCTGTTGGCCGACCAGCCCCAGCACGGCTACGAGCTGTCCAAGCGCCTGCGCGCCCTGGGGCGTGGCGCCGTGTCCTACGGCGCGCTCTACCCCGCACTCGGCCGCCTCGACCGCAAGGGTCTCATCACCGCCGCGACCGCCGGTGGCGACCTGCCCGCCGCGCCGATGACCGGTTCACTGGGCGCCGAGGTGGCACGGCTCGCCCGGGGCGGCAACGCGGGCACCTCGGGGCGTTCGCGGCGCCGACGGAAGGTGTACACGCTCACCCCGGCCGGCCGGGAACGTCTGGCCGAACTGCTGCGCGAACCCGCCGAGGACGACCGGACGTTCACGACGCAGTTCGCGTTCGCCTCGCACCTGTCGCAGACCGAACGACTGGCGATGCTCGAACACCGCCGTTCAGTGCTCGCCGAACGCCTCGCCGACGACTCGACCGGGTTCCTCGACCGCTACCGCAAGGCGCTGCACGAACGTGACCGTCTCGCGGACGAGGCCGAAGTCGAATGGCTCGCCCATCTCATCGACGCGGAACGCGCCGATCCCACCCCCGCCGACGTCCCCGTCGACGCACGAACCGTTGGAGGTTCCATCCCATGAGCAAGATCCGTCTCGCGATCGCCGGCCTCGGCAACTGCGCGAACTCCCTGATCCAGGGCCTCACCTACTATGCCGACGCGAAGGACGGCGACGAGGTCCCCGGCCTGATGCACGTCAACCTGGGCGGCTACCGCATCGATGACATCGAGCTGGTCGCCGCGTTCGACGTGGACGCCACCAAGGTCGGCCAGGACGTCTCCAAGGCCATGTGGGGCGGGCTGAACAACACGATCCGTTTCGCCGACGTGGCCGAAACCGGTGTCAAGGTCCAGCGCGGCCCCACCTACGACGGGTTCGGCAAGTACTACAAACTCGACGCCGAGGAATCCCCGATGGAGCCGGTCGACGTCGCTCAGGCCCTGCGTGACGCCGAAGCCGACGTGCTCGTGTCGTACCTGCCGGTCGGTTCCGAGCAGGCCCAGAAGTACTACGCCCAGGCCTGCCTGGACGCCAAGGTCGCCTTCGTCAACGCCATCCCGGTGTTCATCGCGTCGAACCCCGAGTGGGCGCAGAAGTTCGTCGACGCCGGCGTGCCGATCGTCGGTGACGACATCAAGTCCCAGGTCGGTGCCACCATCGTGCACCGCATCCTGGGGCGGCTGTTCGAGGACCGCGGCATGGTGCTGGACCGCACCTACCAGCTGAACGTC
>CAZVFF010000143.1:0-6494 GCA_964626395.1 uncultured Iamiaceae bacterium
GCCGGCGACCGGACCGACATCGTGTCGGTCGACGTGAATCCGCTGATCATCGTCGACGGTCGGCCGGTCGCCGTCGACGCACTCGTGGAGGTGGTCGCGTGAGGGATCCCCTCGACGCCCTGTTCGAACCCCGGGGCGTGCTGGTGGCGGGCGCCTCGACCCACCCGGGCAAGTTCGGGTTCGTCAGCCTCCACAACATCCTCGCCGCCGGCTTCGCCGGACCGGTGTACGCCACGAACCTGTCGGGTTCCGAGGTGCTGGGGCGCCCCACGCTGACCGATCCGGCCGACCTGGGAGACGACGAGGTCGACCTGGTCGTGGTGTGCACACCGGCGAAGGTGAACATCGACCTGCTGCGCAGTTGTGCCGCCAAGGGCGTCACCGCGGCGTTCATCACCTCGGCCGGCTACGGCGAGGCCGGTGACGCGGGACGCGTCGCCCAGGAGGAACTGGTCGCCGAAGCGAGACGCCTCGGCATGGTCGTAGCCGGTCCGAACGGACAGGGGATCGTGTCCACCCCGGTGAGGTTGTGCGCGCAGATCGTGGCGCCGTACCCACCGGAGGGTCGGATCGCCATCGCCAGCCAGTCGGGCAACCTCGTCTCGTCGTTCATGAACCTGGCGGTGTCCACCGGTGTCGGGGTCTCCCGGGCGGTCAGTGCCGGCAACGCGGCGATGCTCGGCATCGACGACTACCTCCGGTGGTTCGCCACCGACGACGCAACCGACGTGGCGCTGGTGTACGTGGAGGGCATCGAGGACGGTCGGGCCTTCTACGACACGGCCCGTGCGGTGACCGCCACGAAGCCACTGGTGGTGCTCAAGGGCGGGGCCACCTCGGGTGGCCAACGTGCCGCCGCGAGCCACACCGGGTCGTTGGCCACCGACGACCGCGTGTTCGACGGGGCCTGCCGACAGGCCGGAGCCACGCGGGCCGGGACCGTGGAGGAGGCCTTCGATGCCGCCGCGACGTTCGCCACACAGCCCCTGCCGGCCGGCCCACGCACGGTCGTGGTGACCACCGCCGGTGGTTGGGGGGTGCTCTGCGCCGACGCGATCACCCGCGGGGGTGTCCTGGATCTGATCGAGTTGCCTGCGGACCTGCACGCCACGCTGTCGGAGAAGCTGCCACCCCGCTGGAGCCGCAACAACCCGGTCGACCTCGCCGGCGGGGAGACCCGCGACACGATCCCCGAGGTGCTCGAGGCGATCGCGAGTCATCCCGAGGTCGACGCGGTCATCTACCTGGGGCTCGGGATCCAGTCGAACCAGGCCCGTCTGGAACGCGATGGCGGGTTCTTCCCGGACCACGGCCTCGAACGGATCGTGGCCTTCCACGAACGCCAGGACGCCCGCTACGCGCAGGCTGCGGTCGACGTCTCGGCGGCCACCGGGAAACCGGTCCTGTGCGCCACCGAACTGGCGGTCGCCGATCCGGACAACCCCGGTGTCGCCACGCTGCGGGAGAACAACAAGCTCTGCTACGTGTCCGCCGAACGGGCGGTCCGCGCGTTGGAGCACCTGTGGACCCACGCACGGCATCGGGCCGGGCACGCTTGAGGCTCCACGGCGGACCGATCATCGCCGTCGCCCTCCTCGTCGTGTGCGCGACGGCTGCGCCGGTCGCCCACGGTCGCGACGTGCCCGCTGATCCGGCGGCGGCGGGCACCCCGGTGTTCAGCGCTCGACGGGTACCGGCGCTCACGCAGTCGCTGGCCGCCACACCGGGGCTCGCCGACGACCTCGACGCGGTCGTCGCGGCCGGTCCGCCCGATGTGTGCCTGCAGGTGAGCGTCGCCGGACGGACGCTGTACGCGACCGGTTCGGACCGATCGCTCGTTCCCGCTTCGAACCAGAAGGTCCTGACCGCCGACCTGGTCCTGCGGGTGCTCGGTCCGGACCACCGGTTCACCACGACGGTCGTCGGGAGCCTCGACCGGAACGGAACGGTGACGGGGGACCTGTACCTGGTCGGCGGCGGCGATCCGGTGCTGCGGACCCGGGCGTACGACGCGTACTTCGGTGACGACGCCGGTGGGGCCACTTCGATCGAGGAGCTCGCCGACGCGGTCGTCGCGGCCGGGGTCCACCGGGTGACCGGATCGGTCGTCGGTGACGAGTCGCGCTACGACACACTGCGGGGTGTGCCGTCCTGGCCCGACGACCGCTACCTGCGACAGCACCAGCTCGGCCCGCTCAGTGCGTTGAGTCTGAACCAGGGATTCCGGTCGTTCCCCGCCGAATACAGCGACGAGGGCCTGGCCGAACTGGTTCCCGCGGACGACCCCGCGACGTTCGCCGCCGCCACGTTCGGTGACCTGTTGGCCGAACGGGGTGTGCAGGTGGACGGACCGCCCCGGGCGGGTGGGGCACCGACGACGGCACCGACGATCGCCGCGGTGGACTCGCCACCACTGGCCGATGTGGTCGGTCAGTTGTTGAACCGGAGCGACAACCAGATCTCCGAGCTGCTGGTCAAGGAGGCCGGTGTGCTCGGCGGTGGCGGCGGGACGACGGCCGACGGCCTCGCGGTGTTGTGGGACGCCCTCATCGCGGCGGGACTACCCGACACCGGGGTCGGGATCCACGACGGGTCCGGCCTGGGCTACGACAACCGCCTCACCTGCGGGCTGCTCGCGACGGTGCTGTCCGAGGCCGGTCCGGGATCGGACATCGATCGGGGTCTGGCGGTCGCCGGGGAGACCGGTACGTTGCGGGAACGTTTCACCGACGACGCCGTGCGGGGGCGGCTCCGCGCCAAGACGGGCAGCCTGAACGAGGTCACGTCGTTGTCCGGTTTCGCCAGCCCCGACGACGCCCCGGAGGTGGTGTTCTCGTACATCGCCAACGGGGCTGTGGTCGGTCCCGAGCTGCTCGGGCTCCAGGAACGGCTGGGCGAGACCCTCGTTTCCCATGGGCGTGACGTCCCCCTGTCGGCGCTGGGTCCACGGTGACCGGCGCCACGACGAGGCGAGGATGTGCGAGCCGATGGTGCCCAGATGGCACGATGGTGGGGTCGGCCGCCGTCAACGCGTGGTCGGACCGAACGTCGTCGTCCCCGGAGAGAACCCGTCATGGCCCAGAGTGATCCGGATCCGCAGAAGAACGTGAGCGAACTGTTCGACCTCACCAAGGCCTACGCCGTGCAGGAGACCGTCGAACCGATCAAGGGACTGGGCAAGTTCATCGGGTACGGCGTCGGCGCCGCGGTGGTGGGTGCGGTGTCGGTCGTGTTGCTGCTGTTGGGGGTCCTGCGTCTGTTGCAGCGGGAGACGGCGCCCCATTTCACGGGCAACCTGACGTGGGTCCCGTACCTGATCACCCTCGTGGTCGCCGCGATCGTCATGGTCGTCGCCGTCACCGCGATCAGCCGCAAGAAGGAATCGAACCGATGAACGACACGCCCGGTCGGGTCACCCCCGACGATCTGCGCTCGAAGTTCCGTGAACTGCAGACCGAGGTCGACGCCACCACCGAATCCGCGAAGAACACCGCCGTGACCGTCGCGGCGGTGCTGGGGACCGTGGTCGTGCTCGGCGTGTTCCTGCTCGGTCGACGACGTGGACGCAAGGCGACGACCTTCGTCGAGATCCGGCGCGTCTGAAGGCCTGCCGATGAGCTTCCTCGCGATCTGGCAGAAGAAGGCGTTCCGTGCGTTCATGGACGGTCGTCCGGGCCCGTGGGGTGCGCTGGCCGCGGGCATCTTCGGGTTCCGCACCCTGCGGCGCTGGTCGCGTCGGACCGAGCAGATCGTCTACCGCGGTGAACTCGAACCGGGCGGTTCGCTGGTGATCACCCACACGAACGACACGGTGGTGTCGCTGAAGAAGGACCGCAAGGCGGCGAAGAAGGCGGCCCGACGGGGTCGGGGATCCGGAGCGGACGATTCCTGAGGTGACGATCGCACCGGAACACCGGGGCGGGTTCACCGAAGGTGACCGGGTCCTGCTCATCGACCAGAAGCGCCGTAGCTACCTGGTGAACCTCGAGGCCGGCGGGTCGTTCCATTCCCATGCCGGTGTGCTCGAACACGATGACATCATCGGTTCGCCCGAGGGTTCCCGGTTCCGTGCTTCACGGGGCGGCAACTACACCGCGGTGCGTCCGACGCTCGAGGATTTCGTGCTCAAGATGCCCCGCGGCGCCCAGGTGATCTACCCCAAGGACCTCGGGCCGCTGCTGATCCTGGCCGACATCGCGCCGGGGGTACGGGTCCTCGAGTCGGGTGTGGGTTCCGGAGCATTGTCGATGACGATGCTGCGCGCGGGTGCGCACATCGTGGGCTACGAGATCCGCGACGATTTCGCTGAGAAGGCCACCCGCAACGTCGTTGATTTTCTCGGTCCGTCCGTCCTTGATCGCTACCGGATCGAGGCACGCGACACCTACGAGGGCATCGACGAGGAAGAACTCGACCGGGTCGTCCTGGACCTGCCCGAACCCTGGCAGGTCGTCCCCCACGCCGCCCGTTCGTTGCGACCGGGGGGGATCTTCGTTGCCTACACCCCGTCGGTCATCCAGGTCTCACGGGTGCGTGAGGCGCTGGGTGAGCAGCGGTTCCACTACGCGGAGACCTCCGAGATCCTGCGACGGACCTGGCATGTCGCAGGCGATTCGGTGCGACCCGACCACCGGATGGTGGCCCACACCGGTTTCCTCACCACGGCCCGTTGGCTCGGCGGTTGAGCGCCGACCCGGAAACGAACCTCAGTCGTTCTCGATGAAGATGCACTCGCCGGGGCACTCCTCGGCGGCCTCGATGACCGCGTCCTCGAGGCCCTCGGGCACCGTCGCCTGCGACGCCGCACCACCCGGGTCGTCCAGGGCCACACCGTCCTGCTTCACGTAGGCGAGGCCGTCGTCGAGGAGCACGAACACCTCGGGACAGATCTCCTCGCACAGTCCGTCACCGGTGCACAGATCCTGATCGATCCAGACCTTCATCGTTGTTCGTCTGCCTCGTGTTGCGAATTGAACGGTTTCCCACGGGTCGTGGACCCGCGAACCCACGTTAGACAGCACCACCCGGTTTCCCCCAGTCGGATCCGGTGCCACCCGTCACCGCGCACCCGGGACGGTCCGTCCCCGGTGACCACGGAAGGACACTCCCAGCCGGTAGGGTCGCCACCGGACAGATCGTGTGGTTCCGTACGCCGAGGAGGTGGTTCCGATCGGACCCGATGAGACCCAGGACCGTGGTGAGCTCGCGACACGCCTCGTGGAGACCCGTGAGCAGCTCGCGCGTGCGGTCGCCCGGAACGAGAAGCTGACCTTCACCCTGCAGGAGGCCCGTGACCACATCGCGTCGCTGCGTGAGGAGGTCGACAAGCTGACCCAACCGCCCTCGGCCTACGGCACGCTGTTGGCGGTCAACGACGACGGCACCGTCGACGTGTTCTCCAGCGGTCGCAAGATGCGGGTCGCGGTGGCCCTCGAGGACCGTTCGTCGCTCGTGGTCGGCTCCGAGGTCGTCCTGAACGACTCGTTGAATGTCGTGCTGGTGCGGGAACCCGAGTCCCAGGGGGACGTCGTCACGTTCTCCGAGCGGATCGGGACGGACCGGGCGCTGGTCACCGGTCACGCCGACGAGGAGCGGGTCGCCACGATCGCTCCGGTGCTGGCCGAGGTGAAGCTGCGCGCCGGGGACACGCTGCGCATGGACGTGCGCTCGGGGCTGCTGCTCGAGAAACTGCCCCGCCCCGAGGTCGAACAGCTCGTGCTGGAGGAGGTCCCCGACATCACCTACGCCGACGTCGGGGGCCTCGACGCGCAGATCGAACAGATCGCGGACGCCGTCGAGTTGCCCTACGTGTACGCGGACCTGTTCGCCGAACACGCCCTGCCGGCCCCCAAGGGCGTGTTGCTGTACGGCCCGCCGGGGTGTGGCAAGACCCTGATCGCGAAAGCGGTCGCCAACTCGTTGGCCAAGAAGGTCGCCGAGGTCTCCGGCGACGAACACGCACGCAGTTACTTCCTGAACATCAAGGGCCCCGAACTGTTGAACAAGTACGTGGGCGAGACCGAACGCCAGATCCGTCTGGTGTTCCAACGTGCCCGGGAGAAGTCCGAGGAGGGCTGGCCGGTCATCGTGTTCTTCGACGAGATGGATTCGATGTTCCGGACGCGGGGAACCGGGATCTCCTCCGACATGGAGTCCACGATCGTGCCCCAGTTGCTCGCCGAGATCGACGGGGTCGAGGCGTTGCGCAACGTGATCGTGATCGGCGCGTCGAACCGGGAGGACCTGATCGACCCGGCGATCCTGCGTCCGGGGCGGCTCGACGTGAAGATCAAGATCGAACGACCCGACGCCCAGGCGGCGGCGCAGAT
This sequence comes from uncultured Iamiaceae bacterium, assembly GCA_964626395.1. Lineage (GTDB taxonomy): Bacteria > Actinomycetota > Acidimicrobiia > Acidimicrobiales > Iamiaceae > JAFDWI01. Next base: position 6,330 of record CAZVFF010000143.1, read on the forward strand.
CTTCGCCCGCTACCTCGACCCGGCATTGCCGTTGGATCCCGATCTCGTCGCCTCGGCGGGTGGCACCGGCGACGCGATCGCGACGATGATCGACGAGGCCGTCGCCGAGATGTACCGCACCGACGAATCCAATCGTTTCCTCGAGGTGACCTACGCGAACGGCGA
>CAZVFF010000144.1:0-2161 GCA_964626395.1 uncultured Iamiaceae bacterium
CCACGTCGTACTCGGCGGGGCGGGTGAGGATCTGCTGCAGGAACGCGTCGGCGATGACGTCCTTGATGACGATGCCCGCACCCGGTTCGCCCTCGGGGATGACCTGCCAGGGCCCACCGTCCAGGTCGACCGCTCCGAAATGGCCGGTGGCGACCTCGTAGCCCCAGTCACGGAAGGAGCCCTCGGTGAATTTCATGATGTTGCCCTTGTGGACCAGCGTGACCGATTCGCGGCCGTGTTCGATCGCGTAGTCGATGGCGGCCTTCACCAGGCGTTCGGTGCCCGACCGGCTGACCGGCTTGATGCCGATGCCGACCTCGACGGGCAGATCCCGTTTCGGCGCACCGATCGCGGCGAGTTCGTCCTGCCAGGCGTCGGTCCGTTCCTCGGTGCCGAACCGGATCTTGGCGAGCTGTTCGGGGAAGTTCCCGGCCAGGAACTCGAGGAACTTCGCGGCCTCGTCCGAACCGGCCGTGTACTCGATCCCGGCGTAGATGTCCTCGGTGTTCTCCCGGAAGATCACCATGTCGACGTCCTCGGGCTTCTTCACCGGCGAGGGGACGCCCTGGAAGTACCGCACCGGGCGCAGGCACACGTACAGGTCCAGCAGCTGGCGCAGCGCCACGTTCAGCGAGCGGATGCCGCCCCCGACCGGGGTGGTGAGCGGGCCCTTGATGCCGATCAGGTACTCCCGGAACGCCTCGACGGTCGCGTCGGGCAGCCATTCGCCGGTGGCGTCGAAGGCCTTCTGGCCGGCGAGGACCTCCTTCCAGGCGATCTTCCGGCCGGTCCTGGCCGCGGCGGCGTCGAGCACCAGCTGGGTGGCGGGCCAGATGTCGACCCCGGTGCCGTCGCCCTCGATGTAGGGGATGATCGGGTCGTCGGGGACGTTCAGGGTTCCGTCGTCGGCGCGGGTGATCTTGGTAGCCATGGAGGGAAAATCTAGCTTGTATCGAACTTGTATGGTAATCGGGGGGCCTCGACGACGGAGCGATGCCGATGAGCGAACGTGAACGGTCCTGGTGGGGCTGGGGATTCACCGACGCGGCCCTCACCGATGACGAGTGCCGCCGCTACGGGTCACTGTTGCCCGGCCTGCCCGACGATCCGGTCGCGCCACCCGCGGTGACCGACCTGGACCTGCGCGCACCGAGGGTCGCGGCACCGTCCACTCTGGACGGGGTCTTCACCACCGACCCGGCCGAACGGGCCGGGCACACCTACGGCAAGGCCTACCGCGACGTGGTGCGTGCCCTGCGGGGCGAGATGGACCCGGTCCCCGACCTGGTGGCACGACCGGCCGACGAACACGACGTCGTTGCGATCCTCGACTGGGCGTCCGACACCGACGTCGCCGTGGTCCCCTACGGGGCGGGGTCCTCGGTGGTGGGTGGCACCGAATACGACGGCGGCGACCACACCGGCGTGGTGTCGCTGGATCTGTCGGGTCTCGACCGGATCTTCGAGGTCGACCCGGTCAGCCGGGCGGCACGCATCGGGGCGGGCATCCTGGGTCCGGCGTTGGAGGACGCGTTGCGACCCGACGGCTACACGCTGCGGCACTTCCCGCAGAGTTTCGAGTTCTCCACCCTGGGTGGCTGGTTGGCGACCCGGTCGGGCGGGCACTACGCCACCGGGCGGACCCACATCGACGATTTCGTGGAGTCGATGCGGGTGGTCACCCCCACCGGCGTGGTCGAATCGTGGCGGCTGCCCGGATCGGGTGCCGGACCGTCACCGGACCGCATGTTCCTGGGTTCCGAGGGGATCCTGGGGGTGATCACCGAAGCGTGGATGCGGATCCAGGACCGCCCGGTGCACAAACGGTCCACCTCGGTCACCTTCGCCGACGCGACGTCGGCATTCGGGGCGGTGCGGGCCGTGTTGCAGGCGAACCTGACCCCGGCGAACTGTCGACTGCTCGACCCGGGCGAGGCGATGCTGGCCGGTGCGGCCTCGAACGGCCGGTGGGTGCTGGTGCTCGGCGAGGAGTCCGCGCACCATCCCGTCGACGACGCGATGGACCTGCTGGTCACCATCGCCCGCGACCATGGCGGCACGGTGCCCGGGGCCGCTGCCGAAAGATCATCGACCAGCGACGCGGACTCCGGTGGGCGGGACCGGGCCGCGGACAGCTGGCGGTCGTCGTTCATCCGGATGC
>CAZVFF010000144.1:2171-6457 GCA_964626395.1 uncultured Iamiaceae bacterium
GTGCGTGACGCCATGGCCCGGATGAGCGCGATCTCCGAAACGTTCGAGACGGCCACCACCTGGGACCGGGTCGAGGCGCTCTACGACGACGTCCGCGACGAGATCGGCCGGGCGGTCGCGGACATCACCGGGGCACCCGGGTTGATCAACTGCCGGCTCACCCACTCCTACCCGGACGGCACCGCCCCGTACTTCACGGTCATCGCGGTCGGGCGGCGGGGGTCCGAGGTGGCCATGTGGGACGAGATCAAGGCCGCGGCGATGGAGACCCTGGTCCGCCACAGGGCCACGGTCACCCACCACCACGCGGTCGGTCGGGACCACCGGCCCGGTTACGACGCCCAGCGGCCCGACCGGTTCGCCGCGGCACTGCGGGCGGTGAAAACCGAACTCGACCCGGCCGGCATCCTCAATCCCGGTGTCCTGATCGACTGACCCCGCTCCCTGGTCGGCCACCGATCGACCGTCGAGTCGGCCCGGTCATCCTTGCGAAATTCGGAGCGGAAACGCCCGCCCGGGACGTTTTCGCTCCGAATTTCGGGACGGGGGAGGTCGGGTCAGGGGCGGGGGTCGGAGTCTGCGACCGGATGGGGACGCAGCCCGACGGCGGCGTCGAGGGCACGGATCGAATCGGGACGGTTCATCGAGTACAGGTGCAACCCGGCGACGTCCTCGCTGCGCAACACCTCGATCTGGGCGGCGGCGTGTTCGACCCCCAACCGGCGGGTCGCCTCGGCGTCACCGTCGACCAGGTCCAGTTCGCGTTCCAACTCGGCCGGGATGTGCGACGCGTTCATCTTCGCCATGCGCCGCAACCCACCGACGTTGATGAACGGCATCACCCCGGGCAGCAACGGCTTGTCGACCCCGAGCGCGTCGAGTTCGTCGCGCATGGCCAGGAAATGGTGCGGTTCCAGGAAGAACTGGGTGATCGCGAAATCGGCCATCGCCAACTTGTCGACCAGGTGACGACGATCCGAGTCACGGTCCGACGAACGGGGATGGACCTCGGGGAACGCGGCGACCCCCACGGTGAAGGTGCCGACCTCGCGTACCAGTTCGATCAGTTCGGTGGCGTAGGTGAAGTCCCCGACCGGGTCGGACCCGTCCAGTGGCGGATCCCCACCCAGGGCGAGCACGTTGTGGATCCCCGCGTCCCGGTAGGCCTCGAGCAGCTCTCGGATCTCCGCCCGGGACTGGCCCACACAGGTCAGGTGCGGCATCGCCGGGAACGGCAGATCCCGGTTGAGTTCGATGACCAGGTCCCGGGTCGTGTCCCGGGTGGTCCCACCCGCGCCGTAGGTCATCGACACGAACGTCGGTTCCAGCGCGCTGAGCACCTCGGTGGTCTCGCGCAGACGGGTGAACCCGACCTCGGTTTTGGGCGGGAAGAACTCGAACGACAGCGTCGGCCCGTGGGCGAACAGGTCCACGATGTGGGTCATGTGCGGCGCATCCGGGATCAGTCGTCCTTCGCGAGACCGGCGGCCCGTTCCGCCGCGGCCACGGTGTTGACCATCAACATCGCCCGGGTCATCGGCCCCACCCCGCCGATCCGGGGCGACAACCAGCCGGCCACACCGGCGACCTCGTCGGCGACGTCGGAGACGACCTTGCGCCCTTCGAAACTCACCCCGGCCGCGACGACCGCGGCACCGGGCGCGACCATGTCGGCGGTGACCAGCCCGGGGGATCCGGCCGCGGCCACGACGATGTCGGCGGTACGGGTGTAGCGGGCCAGGTCCGCCACGCCGGTGTGCACCACGGTCACCGCTGCGTTCGCGTGGGTGCGTTTCAGCGCCAACAGGTTCGCCAACGGACGGCCGATCGTGAGGCCCCGTCCGATGATGACCACGTGCCGACCCTCGATGGGTACGTCGTTGCGGACCAGCAACTCGATGATCCCGGCCGGGGTGCAGGCCACCGGTGCGTCGACACCCATCACCAGCCGCCCCAGGTTGACCGGGTGCAGCCCGTCGGCGTCCTTGTCCGGTGCCAGGCGCAACAGCACCGGTTCGTAGTCCAACCCGTCCGGGAACGGGTACTGCAGCAACGCCGCGTGCACCCGGCCGTCGGCGTTGAAGTCGTCGATGACCGCGTCCAGGTCGGCGCGTGTGGCATCCGCACCCAGGTTCACACCGAACGACGCGATACCGAGTTCCTCGCAGTCGTCGTGCTTCATGGCCACGTACCGGGAGCTCGGGCCGTCGTCGCCGACGAGCAGGGTGCCCAACCCGGGGGTCACCCCGGCGTCACGCAGGCGCGCGATCCGGCCGACCAGTTCGGATTTCACGGCGGCGGCCGCGGCGTTCCCGTCCAGTGTGCGTGCGGTCATGATCGGATCAGGTTAGGGGACGTGCCGACGCCTGTCGGGGTTCCCCGTCGACGTCCGGCACCCGGACCACGGCCGACGGCGGACCCACGGTCGGTTCAGCTGCCCGCCACCAGCACCGCCATGCCCGCCACCATGACCAGCGACGACGCCACCCGGTACCGGCCGAAACCCTCCCGCAGGAACAACCAGCCGAGCAACGCACCGATGACCACAGAAGCTTCGCGCAGCACCGACACGAACCCGATCGGCGCCATGCGGAACGCGACGAGCACCATCGTGTAGGCGGTGGGCATGAGGACCCCGGCGACAGCCAGCCGGCCGGGGAACTTCCGCAGCTCGGCGACGACCGCGGGACCCTTGCCGCGGGCGAGTCCGGCGACGTTGACCGACACCGACACGGCCACGGCGACCGTGAACCCGTAGGCCAGTCCCGACGAGGCCAGGCGCGTGCCGGCCGCGTCGAAACTCTGGTAGGTGCCGATCATCACGCCCGTGAACAACGCCCACTGGATCGAGCCCCAGCTGGTGCCCCGGCCGACCAGCATCGACAACGAGAACGCCACGATGACCACACCGACCCAGGCGAGCGGATGCAGGTGGTCGCCCAGCAGCACGGTGCCGACGACGGCGACGATCAACGCGCCGGACCCGCGGGCGACCGGGTAGGCCAGCGAGAAGTCGCCGTGGGTGTAGGCCGCCGCGAGGCCGTAGATGTAGAGGATCTGCACCAGTGCGCCGGCGACGAGGAACTTCCAGGTCTCGACCTCGGGGAGTCCGACGACGACCAGCACGGGGATCGCGACGAACCCGGCGATCAGGTTGCCGGCGATCGCCGCGGCGTCACGGTCGTCGCAGACCTTGAGGATCAGGTTCCACACGGCGTGTGCCAACGCCGAACCCAGAGCGAGCAGTGTGGCGGCGAGCACACCGGCCGAGCGTAGTGACGTACACCGTGTCCCGGGCCGTCCGTCCGGCCGGGGCCGGGGTCGATCCGGTCAGATCTCGGTTCGTCGCACCGAACGCCAGATCCCGACGGCGGAATCGTGGAGCCCACGATCGTGGTAGAGCACCGCCACCTGCACCCACCCCTCCTCGCCGATCACGTAGCCGTAGAAACCGGCTTCGTGGCCGTCCTCGTCGGGGTCCTCGTCGACCAGGAACGCCCACCGGACGGTGCCGTCCGGACCGTACTCGTCGAATTCCGCGCGGGGCGCGGGACGGTCGGCGGCCTTGAGTTCGGCCAGTGCGTTGTCCGGTTCGAACCCGGCGTGGGATTCGAACACCGACACGACGACGGTGCCCAGGTCGCAGTCGACCACGAGGTTGCCGTCGTCATCGGGTGAGCCCGAGCCCTCGTCGGGCAGCTCGATCGTCCAGTGTCCGTCGAGCGTGTGGAGCACGGCGATCCCGGATGGGGCGTCAGACCGCGAGCAGGTCGCGTGCGCCGGTGTCCGAGGACGGGTGCCGCAGTTTCGACATGGCCCGGGCCTCGATCTGGCGGATGCGTTCCCGGGTCAGGTTGAAGTGTTCGCCGACCTCTTCCAGCGTGCGGGGCTCACCACGGTCCAGACCGAACCGCAACTTGAGGATCTCGCGTTCGCGGTCGTCCAACGGCGAGAGCAGCCGGGCGATCTCCTCGGGCAGCAACGCCGTCGCGGCGACCTCGAAAGGCGATTCGGCGGAACGGTCCTCGACCACGTCGCCCAGTTCGGCGTCGCCGTCCTCGCGCAACGGTTCGGACAACGACAGCGGTTCGGCGGCGAACCGCAGCGCCTCGGTGACCTTCTCCTCGGGCATCTCCACTTCCTGGGAGAGCTCCGCCAGCGTGGCGGGACGACCGAGCTTGAGTTCCAACCGCGAACGGGCCTTCTGCAACCGGGCGAGGGTGTCGCCCGCGTGTACCGGCAGACGGATCGTCCGGCCGGTGTTGGCGATCCCCCGGGTGATGGCC
>CAZVFF010000145.1:0-6433 GCA_964626395.1 uncultured Iamiaceae bacterium
CTCGAACCGGTGGTGGCCGACGTGTGTCGTATCCCGCTGGGTGGCACCGCCGTGGGCACCGGGATCAACGCGCCCGCCGGGTTCGGCTCCGCGGTGGCCGAACGCCTCGCCCGACGCACCGGTCTGCCCGTGGTGGAGACCCCGAACCACTTCGCGGCCCACGGTGCACGCGACGACCTCGTCGCGGTGTCCGGTGTGCTGCGCACGATCGCGGTGAGCCTCACCAAGATCGCGAACGACCTGCGCTGGGCCGCGTCGGGGCCCCGGGCCGGACTCGCCGAGATCCATCTGCCGGACCTGCAGCCGGGTTCGTCGATCATGCCCGGCAAGGTGAACCCGGTGCTGGCGGAGACCGCCACCCAGGTCGCGGCTCGGGTCATCGGCCACGACGCCGCCGTCGGGTTCGGCGGCTCCCAGGGGAACTTCGAGATGAACGTGTACGTGCCGATGATGGCCGACGCGATCATGGAGTCGATCGAGTTGCTCACCAACGTGTGCCGGGTGTTCGCCGACAACTGCGTCGCCGGTATCGAGGCCGACGTCGAACGCTGCCTGGCCCTGGCCGAGGCGTCGCCGTCGATCGGCACGTCGCTGAACCCGTTCATCGGTTACGAGAAGGCCGCGGAGTTGGTGCACACCTCGATCGAGACCGGTCGCAGCATCCGCGAGCTCGTCAACGAGGCCGGGTTGCTCACCGACGCCGAGATGGACCGGGCGTTCGACCTGCTGGGCCAGACCCGGGGCGGCCTCGCCTGAGGCGTCCCGACGGTGGGGTTCGGGCAAGGCTCCAATAGGCTCTCGTGCACATCCTGAGAGCCAAGGAGAAAAACGTGATCGTCGGCCGTATCGGGTCCCCCGGTTACAACATCGTGCTGATCCTGCACCTGCTTTTCATGGTCGTGGCGTTCGCGCCAGCGTTCGTGTGGCCGGTGCTGAACCGTCTGGAACGCACCCGGGCCGCGTCGGCCGGGCCGGACGGGTCGGGCTCGCGTGGAGCCGGTGCGTTGGGCCACGCGTTCGATCCGATGATGCACGGCGCGTCGATGGTGCTCACCGGGTTCTTCGGCATCGTGCTCGTGCTCATGTCCAACGACGTGTTCGAGTTCTCCCAGACCTGGATCTCGATCGCGTTCGTGATCTGGTTCCTCATGCTCGCCGTGCTGTTCCTCGGACTCGTCCCCGCCCAGAAAGCCGTCCGTGACGGTGCACCGTCGGGACCGTCCCGACTGGCGATGACCTACGGCGGGCTGCACCTGCTGTTGCTGCTCGAGATCATCGTGATGGTCTGGAAGCCGGGGTTCTGACAGCGACGGTACCCTCGGGGGTGTGCACCCGATCGAGCATCTGCGGTACCTCGCACGCGACGGTGATCCCGACCCACGGTGGGTCGTGCCCGAGGCCGCCGCTGCGCTGCGGTCCCTGACCGCCGACCGCCACGCCCTGGTCATGGCCGCCCGCACCCTGGTGCGGCCGCTCGCACGGTGCGGACCGCTGTGGTGGTTGACCGCACACCTGCTCGCCGCTACGGACCCCCGGACACGGATCGACGAACTGCTCGACGAGTTCACCGCGGACCCGACCGGTCTGCAGGTGTCGCTCGCACTGGCCGACGTGTCCGAGGACCCGGTGGTGGTCGATGCGTGGATCGTGTCGTCGACCGGTTCGGCGATCACCGACCGGCGCGGGCTGCACGGATCGTCCACGACGAACCGGCCGATCTGGGTGTCGGCCGGTGTGGGCACCGTCGTGGACGACCGGTACTTCGCGGTCGCCCGGTCCGGAACCACCGGAGATTCGGTCGAAGTGCTCGACCCGGCCCGGGTCGACCGGTGGATCCGACCGACCGGGTCCGGATCGCGGGTCGGTCGACCCGACGCACCGTTCATCCCCGAACTGTTGGGCCGGGCCTGAGCGCCCGGTTCAACCCCGCCGCCGTCGGAACCAGGATCGTCGTGTTTTCGACGCGGCCTCCGGGTCGCCGAGCCGCTGCGCCCGTAACGCGTCGACCGGCGCGTCGTCGATGACGCCCAGGTCGCCGGGTCCGCAACCCACGCCCCGGGCCAACACCAGATCCGCCAACGCCGGGTTCAACGCCAGGACCGGGCCGTGCAGGTCGGTGCCCACGATCCCGGTCGTGTGGACCCCTTCGTGGACGGTCGGTCCGGGCCGATCGGCGACGACGACCCCGAGCGGACGTACCCGCACCCCCGAGCGGAGCCGGTGGCCGGTGCCGCGCCAACCGATGAGCCGACCGATGCCGAGCGACGGGTCGGTGTCGACGACGACCTCCCCGGGTGGTGGTGGGTCCACCGCGCGCTCACTGACCGTGTCCAGCAGACCCAGCCCGGCGACGCCTGTCGCATCGCCGTCGTCGAAACGTCGTCCCAGCACCCGTTGACCCGCACCGACGGCGAGCACCGCGGCCCCCCGATCGACCGCGCGCGCCAACGCCCCCGAACGGCCCAGCCGCTCGGCGATCCGCCCGGACGGCGCGTGATCGCCCCCGCCCAACAGGTAGATGTCACCGTCGTCGGGGACCGGGTCCGTACCGATCACGTCGACGAACTCCACCCGGATCCCGCGACGCTCGGCACGTCGGACGAGCACGACGGCGTTGCCGCCGTCGCCGGCGGTCCCCGACAGGTCGTCGTAGAGCCGCACGATCTTCAACGGTTCACCCGCCGGAGTGATCACGACGCCGCCATCGCGTCGGCGAACGCCGTGTAGTTCGCGACCAGTTCGACGTCGCCGGCCGGTAGGCCCCGGACCGCATCCAGCGCCGGACCCGGCACGACCGTGCACGGTACGTCCGCGTAGTGCAGACGGACCGCGACATCGTGGGCGCGTTCACCCGCGGCGACCACGGTGCGACCCCGGAGTCGTTCCAGGGGTACGCCCCACAGCCAAGACACGTCCCGGCCGTCGCCGGTCCGGGCGTTCACCGCCAACACCACCGGTACGGGCGGCCCGGCGAGGATGCCCAGCGACGCGTGCCACCCGGCGGGGTTCTTCGCCATCAACACGCGGACCCGACGGCCGTCGACGTCGATGGTCTCGTAGCGCCCACCCACACCGGAGGTCGTCCGCATCGTCTCCGCGGCGACGTCCGGGTCGACGCCCTCGACCCGGGCGGCGCCGAGCGCGAGCGTCGCGTTCGCCAGGTTGAACGCGCCGGGCAGCGCCAGGTCCAACGCGACCCGTCGGTCACCCTCGTCGTGCAACACCACCGTGGTGTCGTCCAGCTCCACCGCCGGTTCGGGACGGGTGAAGTCGCACCCGGTGCACCGCCAATCCGGTCCGTCGTGTTCGACCGTCGCGGCGCACCGTGGACAGACCGACGCGTCCGCCGTGGAGGTGAGCCCCACGCCGACCCAGGTGACCGGCGTGTGGTCGCCGACCGCGTGGACGACCAGCGGGTCATCGGCGTTGGCGACCACGTGGGGCGTCACGCCGCGTTCGGACAGATCCCGGAGCATCGCACGCCAACGTTCCGCCACGACCCGTGCGGTGCCGTGCCGATCGGTCTGGTCACGGCTCAGGTTGCCGAGCACCATCGTGGCCGGCTCGAGATCCGCGGCGGTCACCGCGAGGGTCGCCTCGTCGACCTCGAGGCTGACTCGTTCGACGTCCGGATCCTCGGCGAGGGTGGCCACCAGGCCGGTGACCAGGTTCGAGCCGGTCCCGTTGGTCGCCACCGGACCGGCGGTCGCCAACGCCGCGGTCAGCAGGCCGTTGGTGGTCGTCTTGCCGTTCGTGGCCGACACGACCACGATCCGCCGTCCCCGGGCCAGTTCTGCGAGCAGGTCGGCGTGCAGACGCAACCCGACGTGCCCACCCGCCACCGACCCGCCCCGGCCGGCCAGACGGGCCAGACGCGCCGTGGCGCGCATGATCGCCGTGGTCGCCCGCACGCGTGCGCTGCGGGGTGGGGGACCGGACGGTCCGGGGGCGGCGGGGCGTTCGGTGGGCGAGGGCATCGGTGGAACTCCGACCGGACGGGCGGACAACTAGGGTCCCTTCGGCGGCACCGTCACGCTAGTGGCCGGGGACCGTGCCACGATGCCGAGCGAACGCCACCCGGATGCCATTTCCCGACGCGACAACCGACGCTTCGGAAACCGGTGCCTCGCCGGCCGCGTCGGATCCCGCCGGACCGGTGCGACGATCACCGGCCGGTGTGGCCCGAGCGGTGCTGCATTCGGAACGCGGGATGTTCGGCCTGGTCGTCGTCGCCTGTCTGGTGTGGGTCATCACCCTGGGCCGGTTGGTGATGCTGCGCCACGACCGGTTCGGCACGTTCGACTTCGACGTCGGTATCTACGACCAGTTCCTGTGGCAGGCCGCCCACTTCCGGGGTTTCTCAACCGTGCGGGGCGTGGAGTTCTTCGGTCACCACGCCTCGTTCGGGTTCTTCTTCCTGGTGCCGTTCGCGTGGCTGGGCGCGGGCCCGAACTTCTGGGCCGTGCTCAACGCGGTCGCGATCGCCTCGTGTGCACCGGTGTTGTATCTGATCGCCCGGGACCGGTTCGGCCGCCCGTGGATCTCGGCCGCGGTGGGTCTCGCGTGGCTCGCCCAACCGTCGGCGCAGTGGTGGGTCCACGAGGGTTTCCACCCCGAGTGCATGGCGTTGCCGTTCCTGTTCGCCACCTGGCTGTTCGGCCAACGCATCAGCACCCGCCTCGATGCGCACGTCCCGGTGGAACGTCGCCTGAAGTGGTGGTTCGCGTTGAGTTTCCTCGGCGCGGTCATGTGGAAGGAGGACCTGGCCCTTGCGCTGGCGGGCATGGGGCTGGTGTGGATCATCCGTCGGCACTGGCGTCTGGGTGTTCCGGTCGTGGTGGCCGCCGCGTTGTGGTTCGGGATCTTCGGAGCGTGGATGGTCCCCGCGATCGCCGGTGGAACCGTGTACGGCGGCATCTACGGCGAACTGGGCGACACCCCCGGCGAGATGGTCGTCACCTCGATCCGTGAACCGGACCTGCTGCTGGAACGCTGGGGGGACAACGACGCGCTCGGCTACACCGCACGACTGAACGCCTCGTTCGGCTACGTGACCGTGTTCTCCCCGGCCACCTGGCTGATCGGCGCGCCCCAGTGGTTCGCGAACATCTCCTCGTCCGCGTCGTTCACCTGGGACGCCCACTTCCGGTACCAGACGATCCCGCTGACGGCCATGGCGATCAGCTTCGTCGAAGGTGCGTGGTTCCTCGCGCGACGCCGGCGGCGGCTGGGCGAGGTCGCGGTCGTGGTCGGCCTCGCTGCGGCGCTGTGGGCCGGGTGGCAACACAGCCCGGGCCCGTGGACGCCGCACAACTACCGGGGTGGGTTCTGGCCGTTGACCGAACCGGCGAACCAGGCGGCGAACGAAGCGGCCGTCGCGCTCGTCGGCCCCGACGACGGCGTGTCGGCCGACTACCTGAAGGTCCCGCACCTGTCCCACCGCGAGTACGCCTACACGTACCCGAACCCGTGGCTGAACTCGAACTACGGCGTCGACCACGACGACCGCGGTGAACCGGCCCGGGTCGACTGGATCATCGTGGACACCGCGTTGCTCGGTGACGAGGACCGGGTGTTCCACGACGCGCTGAAGGCGTCGGGCGAGTTCCGGGTCGTCATGGAACGCGACGGCGTCGAGGTGCTGCGCCGCATCCGACCCCCCGGCGGCGGCGCCGCCCCGATCCCCCGGGAACGGCACTAGTGTCGGGATGGTGAGGTCATCGCGGCGTCATCGGCCACGGGACACCGCGCACGAGGAGGGACCGACCGATGAGTGATGTTCCCGGCCCTCCGATGCAGCCGGCGTCGTCGACGTGCACCCGCTGCGGCGGCTGGTTGGCGCCGGGCGCCGTGATCTGCGACCTGTGTGGCACGCCGACCGGTGCCGCTCCACCACCGGTGCAGACACCCGGCGGCCCGCCGCCGGGGTATCCGACGGGCCCGCCGCCGGGTGCGCCGGGCACCTGGGCACAGCCCCCCGCTGGCCCCGGGTACGTGCCCGGCGGCTACGGGTACCCCGGGATGCCGGTCGGGTATCCCCAGAAGACGAACGGCAGCGCGATCGCGTCGTTGGTGCTCGCACTCGGTGGACTCATCGTGTGCCCGATCGTGCTGTCGGTCCTCGCGATCTACCTCGGCGGCAAGGCCAAGAACGAGATCCGCGTCTCGTGGGGGCGTCAGACCGGCGAAGGGCTGGCCACCGCCGGTGTCGTCATCGGTTGGATCGGCCTCGCGTTCGGGCTGCTCATGGGTGTGCTGCTCGCGACCGGGATGCTTGGTCGGGTCGGCTGAGCCGGTATCGACCGCCCGATGGTCAGGCGTCGAGTTCGGCGACCATGCGGCGCGCGATGACCTTCAGGCACAACAGCTCGTCGGCGCCTTCGAAGATCGACAGCACCCGGGCGTCCAGGAAGTAACGGGACACGTCGTACTC
>CAZVFF010000146.1:0-6424 GCA_964626395.1 uncultured Iamiaceae bacterium
GGCCGCCCGGCCCCGAGGACCGGTACACGTCGACCTTCAGATCGTTCGGGTCGATGGCGACGTCGACCTCGTCGGCTTCGGGCAGCACGGTCACCGTCGCCGACGAGGTGTGCACACGGCCCTGGGACTCGGTGACCGGCACCCGTTGGACCCGGTGCGGACCGGCCTCGTGGTGCAGGCGCGACCACACGTCGTCACCGGCGACCCGGAACGTGATCGTCGAATAGCCGCCCAGCGCGGATTCCTCGGCGCCGAGCACCTCGACCCTCCAGCCCCGGTGCGCCGCGAACGCCCGGTACATGGCGAACAGGTCGGCGGCGAACAGGTTCGCCTCCTCGCCGCCTTCGGCGCCGCGGATCTCCATGATCACGTCCCGGTGCGCGTTCGGGTCGGGCGGCAGCAACAACAGCCGCAGTTCGTCTTCCAGGCGTGCCACGTCCGCGTCGGCCTCCGCGGCCTCGGCGAGCATGGCGTCGCGGTCCTCACCGTCGACCTCGGCGGCCATTTCACGTGCCGCGGACCCGTCGCCGGCCCGGGCACGCAGGTTCCGCCCGCAGGCCACGATCCGTTCCAGTTCCTTGTGTCGACGCGCCAGGTCGGTGTAGCGCGCGTGGTCGGCGAACACCTCGGGGTCGGCGAGGTGCACCTCGACCTCGGCGAGTTCGTCCTCGTAGGCCGCGACCCGGTCGACCAGATCGCTCACCGCGTCAGGACCGGATCAGGCGTCGTCGGATCAGGCGTCGTCGGCAGCGGTCGCGTTCGAACGCTTCCGCTTGCCGTAACGGCGTTCGAACCGGTCGATGCGGCCACCGGTGTCCACCAGCTTCTGCTTGCCGGTGTAGAAGGGGTGGCACTCGTTGCACAGTTCCACCGACATCGACGGCACCGTGGAGTGCGTCGTGAAGGTGTTCCCGCACGAACAGGTCACCTTGGTCTCGACGTAGTCGGGGTGAATTCCGGTTTTCATGTCCACTCCTTGCACACGGTTCCGACGGGGTGGTTCCACCGCATCGGGCCGTTCCACTGTACCGGGCACACACAACCCCGCCGAAACGTGACGGGATCGTCAGGATTTCGCGACCTCGGCGAGGAACTCGTCGTTCGACTTGAACGCCTGGAGCCGTTCGATCAACAGCTCCATCGCGGCGGCCGGACCCTTCTGGTCGTCGGCGACACCGGCGAGCACGCGGCGCAGCTTGGTGACCTGCGCGGCCCGGGACCTGGAGAACAGCAGTTCCTCGTGGCGGGTGCCCGACCCGGCGATGTCGATCGCCGGGAACACCCGGGCCTCGGCGACGCGCCGGTCCAGGCGCAGCTCGGCGTTACCGGTGCCCTTGAACTCCTCGAAGATGTGGTCGTCCATGCGCGAGTTCGTGTCGACCAGCGCGGTGGCCAGCATCGTGAGCGACCCGCCCTCGGCGAGTTTGCGGGCCGCACCGAAGAACCGTTTCGCCGGCCAGATCGCCGCCGCGTCGATCCCACCGCTCATCAGTCGGCCCGATTCCTTCACGGTCAGGTTGTAGGCACGGGTCAACCGCGTGATGCCGTCGATCAACATGACCACGTCGCCACCGGCCTCGGCCATGCGTTTGGCACGTTCCACGGCCAGCTCGGCCACGATCGTGTGTTCCTCGGCGGGACGGTCGAACGTGGAGGCGACGACCTCGCCGTCGGTCACCCAGCGCTGGAAGTCGGTGACCTCCTCGGGGCGTTCGTCGACCAGCAGCACCATCAGGTGGCATTCGGGGTGGTTCTGTTCGATCGCCCGGGCGATCGTCTTGAGGATCGTCGTCTTGCCGGACTTGGGCGGTGCCACGATCAGGCCGCGCTGGCCCTTGCCGATGGGGGCGACCAGGTCGATGATCCGACCGGTCATGTCGATGATCGTGTCACGGTGCTCCAGCGCCAACGCCTCGGTCGGGTATTCCGGGGTCAGGTCGGCGAACGAGGGCCGCTCGCGTGCCAAGGTCGGCTCGGAACCGTTGACCTCGTCGATCCGCAGCAACGCCGGGTTCTTCTCCGAGCGGGTGGGCGGACGTGACAGACCCTTGATGCGGTCGCCCTTGCGCAACCCGAACTGACGGACCTGTTTGACCGACACGTAGGAGTCGTCGCGGTTCGCCAGATACCCGTGCAGGCGCAGGAAGCCGTAACCGTCGTCGCGCAGGTCCAGGATGCCCTCGACCTCGATCGGGTCGGGTTCGGGTTGGTTGTCGCCCTGGCCGCCCTGCCCACGCCCCCGCCGCCGGCGTCGTTTGCCCTGCGACTCGCCGTCGTTCCCGCCGCGGTCGCCGTCGTCCTTGTTCCCCGACGGTCGGTTCTGACCGCCGGACCCACCCGACGTGTCGTTCTTGTCCGCGCCCTTGCCGTCGGCGTCGGAACCGTTCCGTGAACGGGGGTCGCCGCTGCGTGCGTCGCTGTCGCCGTCCCGTGTCCGGCCGTCCTGCCTGCGGGCATCCTGGTTCCGGGCATCCTGCTTCGGGCCGTTCTGCCTGCGGGCATCCTGGTTCTGGCCGTCCGACTGCGGTTGCGCCTGCTTCTCGTCGGTGTCCGGGGTCGACTGCGTGTTCCCGTCGCCGGTGGCCGACTCGTCGGTGGATTCGGTGGTCACCCCGGCCAGTTCCAGGATCAGGTCGACGATCTCGGCTTTCCGGGCGCGCGACGGGGGCTTCTTGCCCAGCGTCGTGGCGATGACCACGAGCTGTTCACGGTCCTTGCGTTCGAGCTGGGATCGGTCGAAATCGGGGGAGCTGTCGCTCATCGGGCACGTCCTGGTTGTGTTCTGGGACACCCGCGGGTGTCCGGGCGCATCGGCGGCACCGGAACGAGCCGGTGACCACGCCGGATTTTCGTACAGGGCCACCGCCGCAGGGTTCTCCGCCGACACAACGCCGCCGTGACGCACCCCGGGGGTGTCCGCCCGAGGCTAGCAGTACCCCGGGTCGGTTCAGTGCACCGAGGTGAGGCGCCCCACGAGTTCGTGACCGGCCACCACGGGTCGGTCGGCCACCCCGGCTTCGGTGTACCGTCCACCGGCTGCCGGTCGCTTCGGGTCGTGCAACAGGTACGGCACCGGGTCGGGGGTGTGGGTCTTCAGGTGCAACGGCGTGGCGTGGTCGGGCAGCAGGAGCAGCCGCCACGGGCCGATCGAATCGAGTCCCTCGACGAGCCCGGCGAGGATCCGGCGGTCCCAGTTCTCCAGGGCCTTGACCTTCTCTTCGACGTTCCCGGCGTGTCCGGCCTCGTCGGTGGCCTCGACGTGGATCACGAACAGGTCGGCCCAGTCGTCGAGCGCGCGCAATGCGACGTCGCGTTTGGCTTCGTAGTTGGTGTCGTACCAACCCGTGGCACCTTCGGCCTCGAGGATCTCCATACCGGCCAGCACACCCAGGCCCCGGACCAGGTCCACGGCGGTGACCAGCCCCGCGTCCATCCGGTGCACATCGGCGAAGCGCGGCAGGCTCGGCCGGGTGCCCTGGCCCCACAACCAGATCCGGTTCGCGGCCAACGACGAGGCGTCCACGATCCCCTCCGCGCGGTCCATCAGGTCGACCAGATGCGGCGCGGCCGGGCCGGTGGGCAGCACGATCGGCTTGTCGGACAGGTCGTGCGGCGGGGTGCACTCGGCGTCGGCCCAACGACCGGGGGTGACCGTGATGTGGCGGTACTGCACGCCGGGGTGGAACGAGACCTCGCCGTCCTCGGTTGCGCCACCGAGGCGTTCCTGGAGTTCGCCGATGACCACCGCGGCGTCCTCGCTCGTGGGGTGTCCGCCGGCGAAGTCGGCCATCGTGCCGTCCTCCACACGGACCAGGTTGCACCGGAACGCGGCCTGGTCGTCGGCCAGGGTGATCCCCAACGCGGCGGCCTCGATCGGGGCCCGGCCGGTGTGGTATTCCGCCGGGTCGTAGCCGAGGATCGACATGTTGCCCACGTCGGATCCCGGCGGCATGCCCTCGGGGATCACCGCTGCCCGGCCGACCTCGGCGGTGGCGGCCAGCTTGCGCAGGGTCGGCATGTCGGCGACCTCGAGCGGCGTGCGGCCGCCCAGCTCGTCGCAGGGCTCATCGGCACAGCCGTCGGGGACGCAGACCACGTGTTTCATGGACCCCTCAGCCTAGAGGACCACCCGCCGAAGCCACGCGCCGGGGGAATCGACCGGGCCGTCCCCTCAGCTGTGGTGCCGCACCTCGCCGGCCAGACGGGTCTCGGACACGCCGATCGAGGCGATCGTTCCCGGGTCGACGGCCGTCGGGTCGTCGTCCAACACCACCAGGTCGGCGAACTTGCCGACCTCGATCGAACCGGTCTCGGTGTCCGAACGGCACTGCCACGCCGCATCGATCGTCACCGTTCGCAACGCCGCCTCGGCCCCGATCCGCTCGTCGCCGTTCAGCACTTCGCCGCCTTCGGCCATGATCCGGGTCACCGCGTCCTCCACGTAGCGCAGCGGCTCGATCGGGGTGACGTTCCAGTCGCTGTGCAACGAGATGCGCAGGCCGCCGGCGAGCGCGGAGGCGCACGGGTCGTACCGGTCGGCCCGTTCGGGGCCGAGCAGCCGGTCCCGGAACGCCCGACCCCACCAACGGACGTGTCCGATCAGGAACGACGGCGACAACCCCGTTTCGGCCATGCGGGCGATCTGGTCGTCGTGCAGGATGCTGCAGTGCTCGATGCGGTGGCGGTGATCGGCCCGGGGGTGGGTGGCCAGCGCCCGGGCGAAGGCGTCGATGGTGACGTCGATCGCGGCGTCGCCGTTCGCGTGCACGCCGATCTGCCACCCGTCACGGTGCGCACGTTCGACGACCTCGGCGAGCTGTTCGGCCGAATGGTTCAGGCTGCCGTGGTCGTCGGTGCCCAGGTACGGCTCACGTTGGTACCCCGAGCCGCCCTGGTTCGACCCGTCCGACCAGGCCTTGATGCCGTGGACCCGGAACATGTCGTCGCCGAAACCGGGCGTGAGCCCGGCATCGATCCAGGTGTCGTACAGGTTCGACACCAGCATGCCCCGGTACCGCACCGGCGCTTCGGCGTCGATCAGCTCACCGAGCAGGTCGAGGTCACCGGTGCCCCGGGCCAGGCCGATCCCGCAGTCGTGGAGCAGGGTGACGCCCTTGGATGCGGCGCGCCAGAGCAGGTCACGATGACGGGCGGCCAGGTCGGCCCCGTCGAGGACGGGTGCGTGCCGCATGAATCTGCCGAGCGCGGCGGTCTCCTCGATGCGGCCGGTGGGTTCACCGTCGGCGTCACGGACGAACCGTGCCGCCGGTGGGTCGGGCGTCGACGAGTCGACCCCGGCGGCGGCGAGCGCGGCGGAGTTGGCGTAGCCGACGTGCAGGTTGCTCTCGAGCACCAGCAGTGGATGGGCGGGGGCGACCCGGTCGAGCACGTGCCGATCGAGGACCGGGTGGCCGGCGGTGATCGTCGGGTCGAAGCGTTGGGCGAACGCCCAGCCGGTCGACAGTGGTGGCGCCGCGGCGAGCGTGGCGAGCACCGCGTCGGTGTCGGGGGCGGCCATCGGGCTCACATCGACCCAGTCCGACATGAGCACCATCGCCGCGTGCATGTGCGGGTCGATCAACCCGGGCAGCAGCGCACGGCCGTCCAGGTCCAGGACCTCGGTGTCGACACCGGCGTGGACCGCGACCTCGTCGACGGTGCCCACGGCGATGATCCGCCCGTCGCGCACGGCGACCGACTCGGCCCGGGACCCGGCCGGGTCCATCGTCAGGACCGGGCCGCCGACGATGATCAGATCCGCGGGGGTGGCGTTCCCGGCGATGGTGGAACCCGCGCCGCGAGGCGTCGTGACACGACGGGCACGGCGCCCACCGGTGTGACGGACACGGCCGTGGCGACGGCCGGCCGTCGCAGGTGGGCGGGGCAACAGTGCCACGGGCGCACAGGCTTCACACATGGACCGACCGTACCTGCGGCTGGCACCGGTGTCGGACCGACGGTGCCTCCCGGGTGGTCGGCGAGACGCCCGCGGGCGCGACCGCGGCACCGGTCGGTGGGCCGGCCGGACGCGGGGTTTCTCGGTGGGACCATGTTGCAGCGACTCTTGCGAGTCCGCCATGCGGATTGTCGCTGCAAGGTGAGCCGACCAACCCCCACAACCGATGCCGTGCGAAGGCGCCCACGGGCCGTTCGGCACGGTTGTCGCCAGAACACTGGACGACCGGTTCCAAAGGCGAGACTCTCCGCCGCGCGCCCA
This sequence comes from uncultured Iamiaceae bacterium, assembly GCA_964626395.1. GTDB lineage: Bacteria > Actinomycetota > Acidimicrobiia > Acidimicrobiales > Iamiaceae > JAFDWI01. The sequence continues at coordinate 6,218 of CAZVFF010000146.1, forward strand.
TGGGCGCCACCCCCGGGTCAGACGATGTCGCGACGTGCGGCGACCTGGTAGGCGGGCCAGCCCGCAAGCATGGGGATCCAGAACGTGAGCAGACGGAACAGCAACACGCCCGCGGCCGCCGGAGCGGCCGCGAAACCGAACGCGGTCAACCCGGCGGTCAACGCGGCCTCGACCGCACCCATCCCACCGGGGGTCGGGGCCGCCGAC
>CAZVFF010000147.1:0-6382 GCA_964626395.1 uncultured Iamiaceae bacterium
GGCGGTGCCCAGCCGGCGACGCCCGTGTCGGGTTCACCGACCTACACCGGCTGACCCGTCGGCCGTCTCCGGGCGGACCGGGCAGTGAAATGTGACCCCGTGTCGATCCGCCGGCACGGGGCCACACTTGTTTTGGCCGGACCCTCGCCACAACCCGAGGGAGTGCTTTGTGAGCGCCGACCATCGCGCTGGTCCCGGGGGAGTCGCTTTGGAGCATCACCGGATCGACGCTGTCGAGCTCGTCGGATGGTGCTCAGATCGTCATGAGGTTGGTTGCCGATGCTCCGTTGATCGCCGAAACGGGTACGCGTCCGTCGAAAGTGACGAACCGCCCGCCGTTCTCCACCGCGAGAGCGAGGAGGCAGATGTCGGTCACCTGCTTCGGTCCCCGGATGACCGTCGGGTCCACCGTGGTCCGGTCGAGAATGCTCACGGTGGATGGCCAGAATTCATGGTGGTCGGTCGCACACGCACGAGCGAGCCGTTCGATTGCCGCTGGGGTCGGGACCGGGTTCGGATAACGGGGCTGGCTGATGATGCGCACGAAGCCGTTCTGCGTGATCGGGCAGGATGCCCAGCCGTCGGTGATCGCGGCGGTCAGCCATTCGCGTGCCCGTTCGTGGAATTCGTGGGATCCGTCGAACAATGCGAGCAGGACGTTGATGTCCAGGAGCGACCTCACACGGCGAACTCGTCCCGGAGCGCGTCGACGGCCTCGTTGGTGACCGGATTTCGTCGTTCGGGGAATGGGCGAAAACCGAAGAAATCGTCGGTCTCGGTCGTGTCAGGCGTGTCGCCGACCGGCGGGAGAACTGCGACCGACTGCTCGAGCAGCTCGACAGCCAGTTCGTCGGGTGACACGCCGCGCCGCGCTGCTTCTGCTTCCAAGCGGCGCAGAACCCCGGCCGGAAGGTCGATCGCGACGGTCATGGCCCCCATGGTATTCGTTCCACGGAACGGAAGTACGGGGGTTGTCACGGTGGGGTGGCTCCGTGGCCGACGTGCGCGGCCGTCGGTGGCCCACGGGCGCGACGTTGTTGCGGGCGTCGCTGGTCGGGGGGCGCCGGGGCCACCTTGTAGCGACTTTCGGGCGGCCCGTGGGGGCAGAGTCGCTGTGAGGTGGTCGCGTGCACCCCCGGCGTGCGGGCCCGGGGGTGTGGGTCGTGTCCCTGGTGTGGGCGCGTCCGCGGGCGCGCCGTGGCGGGTGCCGGCTGGGGTGTTCGGGTGGGCCTTGACAGCGGGGGGGGTCGCTTACCGTGCGGTTGCAAGCGGTTCGGGTTGTGTGGGGGCTCGAAGGTTTCGGTGCTTCCGGCGGATCGTGGTTTTCACGACAAGGGGAGTTGTCATGATCGGTCATCGCAGTGGGAAGCGGCGTCGGTTCGCCGCGGTCGGGGTCGCCACGGCGTTGGTAGCCGCGACGTTCGGGTTCGCTGGCGCGCCCGTGGGCGCGGATGACGCTCCGGGGATTCCGGATGTGCCGCCGTTGGGCTTCAGTATCGACCCGTCCCAGGGTGTGGTGGGTAGCACGGTGAACGGTCAGGTCGATGTGGACGACATCGCCGCAAATTGCATCACCGACCCGATCGCGTTCGCGGAACAGTTCGTCGGGCTCGGTGCCGACGTGAACGACTCGCCGTTCGGTCGAGCCGGCGTCGCGTACCTCGATTCGATCGGCGGCCAGCCCGGCCTGTTCGAACTCATGGAAACCGATCCGGGACTTTTCTACGCGTTCTTCGTCGCATCCGGTCTCATGTCGGCGATCGCAGGTGATGCCGCGAACCCCGAGGGTCTGATCGACGGTGCGATGGAAGCGACGTTCATCATGGGATTCGCCGACTTGGCGACCGCGAGCCCCATCTCGCCATACGGGAACTTCGACCCGGCGACGGGGATCGGATCGACGCCGGTTCCCGACCTGGATGGCGGAACCCAGGTCGTGATCGCCACGTGCGTCGGTATCCCCGAGGACATGACGGCGGAACAGTTCGGGGCGATGCTGCGAGTCGGGGCGGACTACATCGAAGCGAACTACGACCTGGACGACTTCGATCTGATCGAGGCGGGCACCGAGGTCGCGTTCGCGATGCTGCCGGCTGCGGTGCAGCCGATGGCGTTGGGGATCGCGGGGTTCTGTGTGGATGACGGTCAGGGCAGCTGTGACGAGCCGGAGAACGGCGAGGACCCGAACGGGAATGGTGAAGAGCCGAACGGGAACGAACCGAATGGCAACGGTGAAGGTCCGGGCGGCAACGGTAACGGCAATGGCCCCGGTGGTTCCGGTGGCGGTGCCCAGCCGGCGACGCCCGTGTCGGGTTCACCGACCTACACCGGCTGACCCGTCGGCCGTCTCCGGGCGGACCGGGCAGTGAAATGTGACCCCGTGTCGATCCGCCGGCACGGGGCCACACTTGTTTTGGCCGGACCCTCGCCACAACCCGAGGGAGTGCTTTGTGAGCGCCGACCATCGCGCTGGTCCCGGGGGAGTCGCTTTGGAGCATCACCGGATCGACGCTGTCGAGCTCGTCGGATGGTGCTCAGATCGTCATGAGGTTGGTTGCCGATGCTCCGTTGATCGCCGAAACGGGTACGCGTCCGTCGAAAGTGACGAACCGCCCGCCGTTCTCCACCGCGAGAGCGAGGAGGCAGATGTCGGTCACCTGCTTCGGTCCCCGGATGACCGTCGGGTCCACCGTGGTCCGGTCGAGAATGCTCACGGTGGATGGCCAGAATTCATGGTGGTCGGTCGCACACGCACGAGCGAGCCGTTCGATTGCCGCTGGGGTCGGGACCGGGTTCGGATAACGGGGCTGGCTGATGATGCGCACGAAGCCGTTCTGCGTGATCGGGCAGGATGCCCAGCCGTCGGTGATCGCGGCGGTCAGCCATTCGCGTGCCCGTTCGTGGAATTCGTGGGATCCGTCGAACAATGCGAGCAGGACGTTGATGTCCAGGAGCGACCTCACACGGCGAACTCGTCCCGGAGCGCGTCGACGGCCTCGTTGGTGACCGGATTTCGTCGTTCGGGGAATGGGCGAAAACCGAAGAAATCGTCGGTCTCGGTCGTGTCAGGCGTGTCGCCGACCGGCGGGAGAACTGCGACCGACTGCTCGAGCAGCTCGACAGCCAGTTCGTCGGGTGACACGCCGCGCCGCGCTGCTTCTGCTTCCAAGCGGCGCAGAACCCCGGCCGGAAGGTCGATCGCGACGGTCATGGCCCCCATGGTATTCGTTCCACGGAACGGAAGTACGGGGGTTGTCACGGTGGGGTGGCTCCGTGGCCGACGTGCGCGGCCGTCGGTGGCCCACGGGCGCGACGTTGTTGCGGGCGTCGCTGGTCGGGGGGCGCCGGGGCCACCTTGTAGCGACTTTCGGGCGGCCCGTGGGGGCAGAGTCGCTGTGAGGTGGTCGCGTGCACCCCCGGCGTGCGGGCCCGGGGGTGTGGGTCGTGTCCCTGGTGTGGGCGCGTCCGCGGGCGCGCCGTGGCGGGTGCCGGCTGGGGTGTTCGGGTGGGCCTTGACAGCGGGGGGGGTCGCTTACCGTGCGGTTGCAAGCGGTTCGGGTTGTGTGGGGGCTCGAAGGTTTCGGTGCTTCCGGCGGATCGTGGTTTTCACGACAAGGGGAGTTGTCATGATCGGTCATCGCAGTGGGAAGCGGCGTCGGTTCGCCGCGGTCGGGGTCGCCACGGCGTTGGTAGCCGCGACGTTCGGGTTCGCTGGCGCGCCCGTGGGCGCGGATGACGCTCCGGGGATTCCGGATGTGCCGCCGTTGGGCTTCAGTATCGACCCGTCCCAGGGTGTGGTGGGTAGCACGGTGAACGGTCAGGTCGATGTGGACGACATCGCCGCAAATTGCATCACCGACCCGCGCGAGTTCATCTCCCAGTTCGTCGACCCCGACAATCCGACCGGGACGATGACGCCGTACTTGGAGATCGCCCTCGGATTCGGGAACAGTCTGAATCCCGCGACGGCCGACCCTGCGCTGTTGTTAGCGGCGCAGGTTGGTGCGGCATTCCCGATCGGTATCGCTGCGGACCTCCTGCAGCCTGAGCCGACCGGTGTGGCGGACGCCGCCGTGCAGGCGACGATGATCATGGGATTCGCGGACTTGGCGACTGCTAGCCCGATTGCGCCGTACGGGAACTTCGACCCGTCGACGGGTGTGGGTTCCACTCCAGTGCCCGACATCGATGGGGGTAGCCAGGTCGTGATCGCGACGTGTGTCGGTCTGCCGGACGAATTGGACCCCGAAGCCTATGCTGCCGCGGTCGAGGCCGGTGCCGAGTACATCCGTGAGAACTTCGACGAACCGTACCCGTCCTTCGGTTCTGAAGAGTTCAACGCCGTGGCCGCGGACATTGCTCCGGCGATCCTCGTCAATCTCGTCGAGCCGATGGCGTTGGGGATCGCGACGTTCTGCGTGGAGGACGGCGAGGGCAGCTGTGACGAGCCGGAGAACGGCGAGGACCCGAACGGGAACGGTGAAGAGCCGAACGGGAACGAACCGAACGGCAACGGTGAGGGCCCGGACGGCAACGGCAACGGCAATGGCCCCGGTGGTTCCGGTGGCGGTGCCCAGCCGGCGACGCCCGTGTCGGGTTCACCGACCTACACCGGCTGACGCACCGGCCGCCTCCGGGCGGACCGGACAGTGAAAGGTGGCCCCGTGTCGATCTCTCGGCACGGGGCCACATCCGTTTTCACCCTGTGCGGGGACGTGGAGTCGTGCCCATCGGCGGACGCGACCCTGCGCAACCCCGACATCATGTCGCCCCTGTGACTGGTGATGAGCAGGCGTTCGTACTGTTCGCGACGAAAGAAAGCGACTGTCTTCTTTCGTAACGCCGAGCACAGTGAAAGGGGTCTTGGTTGGTGCTCAGCGCGCGGTGAGTTGCGGGATCGTCCGGTCGTCGAGCGTGACGTGCGCCAGACCCGGAACGTCGGCGAACCCGTGGTCGCCCGAGACCAGCATCGCCCCGTGGGCGATGGCGCATGCGGCCAACACCGCGTCGAACGATCCGAGCGTCGGGGTGGCACACCAGAGGCCGAGGCCGGAGTCCAGTTCCGACCTGGCGACCGACAGCACGGGCGCGAGCAACGTGGCGAAATGTCCGGCGAGTTCGGCGGCATCGTCACGGGTGGTGCGTCGAGCCCGCACGTACGCGAACTCCTGGATGACCTCGATCGTCGTCGTTGCCTGGAGATCGCCGTTGGTGATCGCGGCGATGACCGCACGGGCGGGTTCACGCATCGGATGGTCCGCGCCGGTCGCGTACACCAGCACGGTGGTGTCGAGGATGATCATCCGGTACGCAGGTGGAGCCCGGCGAGCTCCGCACGCAGGTCATCGACATCCGGCACCGGGGCCGGATCGGCCTCGAGGATCGCGCGCCCGGCCGCGGCACGTCGATCGGCTTCCGGCGACAGGGCTCGATCGATCGCCTCGCGGACGACCGATGCGACCGATCGTTGTTCCCTGGCCGCGATCGCAGCGACCTTCTGGTAACGGTCCTCGTCCAGCAGGAGTTGGAGACGTCGATTCATCGACATACACATACTGTAGCATGTGTATGTCGATCACGTATCGCAAGCCGGCGATCGACGTCGCTCGGCCGGCCACCGCGCATGTGTCCCTTGACACATCGGATTGTGCGACTAGTATCTGGACACGTGTCCAGTTTGGTGTCCACAAGGGGGATCGACGGAACGGGGACCCCGTCGATCGAAGCGACCCGTCGTCGCCTGTCCACACGGCAGGCGGCGACGGTCGCCAAACTGGCCGACGCCGCCGTCGACGAACTGCACCACGCCGGATTCGACGGTCTCACCATGCGCAACGTCGCCGAGCGTGCCGGGGTGTCGGCCGCGACCGCGTACACCTACTTCTCGTCCAAGGAACACCTCGTCGCCGAGATCTACTGGCGTCGCCTCGCTGCACTCGAACCGGTGAACCCGGACCGTCGCCGCAGCGCGTCGCGGCGGGTCGGTGACGCCCTGGCCGAGATCGCCCTGTTGGTCGCGGACGAACCCGAGGTCGCCGCCGGGGTGTCCACCGCGATGCTCAGCCCCGACCCGGACGTCAAGATCCTCCGCGACCGGATCGGCGCCGCCACCCACCGACGCATCGTCGCGGCACTCGGCGACGACGCCACCGAACCGGTCGTGCGCACCCTCGACTGGGTCGTCGCCGGCGCGATGCTCAACGCCGGCATGGGTCACCTTTCCTACGCCGAACTGCCCGACCTGCTCGCCGAAACCGCCGCCACCGTCCTGGCGGGCAACACCTGACCATGGCTGCCCCGGAACCGGCTCACACCGCCGAAAGGAAACCGACGTGACCGACACCCTCACCGCCGCCACCGGTACCGCGGGACCGATCGTGTT
>CAZVFF010000148.1:0-6331 GCA_964626395.1 uncultured Iamiaceae bacterium
GGACGGATCTCCGCCGCGAAGACCGGGATCTCGTAGGCCTCCTCGCGCTCGGGGTCGCCGCGCAGGCCGCGTCGGAGCACGTCGTTGATCGTCTCCTTGAATCCCGCGCCCCGTTCGCGCATCAACTCCCGGATCCGCTGCGCGACATCCGCGTCGAGCGTCACGGTGGTCCGCATGGACGCATCATAGCATCATCGAATTTCGGCCCGCTGCGCACCTCGCTGCACGAACACGGATCGCGACCGGACGCGGACCGTCGCGGACCGGACGCGACCCACGATCCGGTCACCGGAAGGGTGCAACCCGGGGAGATCCCCTTCAGCCGGTGTAGGCGGGCGCGCGGGACACCGGGGCGGCCGGTGGCGCGGAACCACCCGGTGCCGGTACGGCGTCGTCATCGTCGGGCACCGACACCGGGTGTTGCGGTGAACCGCAGTCCGGGTTCGCCGGTGGGGTCGTGACGTTCCCGTCGGCATCCACCAACGTGTGCCAGCTGTTGAACTGGACGCTGATCCGGTGGTCGATCGACGACAACGCCGGCACGCACACGGTCTCGTCGCCGGCCCCCAGCCGCGGGGTGGCCCGCACCGAGGTGGTGCCGGTGGCCGGGTCCGACGCGGGGATCACCAGGTCCACACCGGTCAGGAACGGCAACCCGCTGGGCGCGGGGTCGGCGACCGAACCGGATACGCCGTCGCTGCCGGCGTCGTGGACGAAGATCCCGATCACCCGGGTCGAGCGTGGGGCGGTGTCGGCGTCGAGGATGTTCTGTCCGTTGATCGCCAGCACGTCGTTCGCCCCGTCCTGGTCACCCCACCATTCCTGGTTGCGCAGGATGGACATGTTCGACGAGGTCTCGGCGGGTTCCCAGAAGCTGTTGGCGATCCCGTCGGGGGTCGACGACAGGATCCGCACCCACTGGCTGGACCGCACGAACGGTTGCGGGTACACGTGGTGGGTGCCTTCGTCCGGCCGGGTGATCGAGAACTCGTAGGGCGTGTCCGGGTCGACCTCGAGGGGGCCGAAGTCGCCGTCGCCGGACAGTTCGACCGTCGAGATCGCCGCTCCGGTGCGGCGCCCGGTTTCGGGCTCGACCGGGAACACGTCCAGCGTGGCGTCGTGGGCGCCCGCGTTCTCGGGGAACAACAGCACCCGTCCGGAGATCGTGACCGGCCCGGTCTCGCGGACGACCTCGGTCACCGCGGGGGCGACGCCGAACAGGAACGTGAAGATCTCGGTGAACGTCTCGGGTGAGTTGACGACCTCGGTGTGGGCCTGGTCGGCGAACTGCACGTTGGTGGCACCCGGGATGGCACGGGACGCGTCGCCTTCACCCCACACCGCCAGGGTGCGGATCCCGGCGGGCACGGTGCCGCCGGCACCACCGTCGAGATTGACGTACTCGGACACCGCTGCCGCACGGGCCGGGTCCGAGTTCAGGTATCCCTGGGACACCGCGGTCCCCTGGGAGTGCCCGATCAGCACGACCCCGTCGGCGTCGCTGTCGGCGAGCAGGCGGTCGATCTTCGCGTCGAGTTCGGCCCACACCTCGGCCTGGATCCCCGGCCACGCCAAGGAGTCGTATTCGAGGACGTCGATCAGGTCCGGGTCGTAACCGTTCGAGGTGAGTCGCAACGCCTGGGCCTCGAACTGCTGACCGGAGCCCATGAACCCGTGCACGAACACGATGGGCAGCTGATCCGCGGTGGCGACCGGCGGTGGCGCGACCGCGCCGGTTCCGGCCGTGGCCGACACCCAGGCCAGGGTCACCGCGGCCAGGACGGCGATCGTTCGACGCAACATGTCTTCCCCTTCGTTCCCCTGTCCCCGTCCGTGGTCCACGTCGGGGCCACCGGACCATCGGGACCGGTGCGTCCCGTACCGTAGTCACACCGCATCCGTCCGGTCGGCATTCCGGGCCCGGGGTAGCATCCGATGGGACGCACCGAGGAGTCGCATCGGATCGAGCGGCCGGGAAGGGACGATGGGAACCATGGAGTTCAACCTGGCGGACCTGTTCGAAGCGGTCGCCGCGACCGTCCCCGACCGCACCGCGATGGCCACCGTCGGGGTGCACCTGCCCTTCCGGGACCTCGACGACCGGGCCGACCGCCTGGCGATGGTCCTGCACGAGGCCGGCATCGGCCCCGGCGACTTCGTCGGTGTGCAGTTGCCCAACGGCAACGAGTACCTCGAGGTGATGCTCGCCGCGTTCAAGATCCGGGCCGTGCCGGTGAACGTGAACCACCACTACACCGACACCGAACTGGCGTACCTGTACGCCGACGCCGGCCTGGTCGGCGTCGTCACGCACACCGACTTCGCCTCGGCGGTGGCCGGCGCGATCGACGCGATGGCCGAACAACGGGCGATCCTGTGGGTGGGCGACGGCGGCGACTACGAGGACCGCCTGGCCGGGGTCGTCGCCGACACGGCGGTGGTCCGACCGGAACGCTCCGCCGACGACCGCTACTGCGTGTACACCGGCGGCACGACCGGGCGCCCCAAGGGCGTGCTGTGGCGCCACGAGGACATCTTCTTCGCCTCCATGGGCGGGGGCGACCCGTTCCAGTTCGGCAACCACATCACCGCCCCCGAACAGATCACCGGGGTGATCCCCGAAGTGGGGATGGTGGCGTTGTCGACCCCCCCGTTCATGCATGCCGCCGGGCACTGGTTGGCGTTCTCGACCCTGTTCGGAGGCGGCACGATCGTCACCCTTCCCGGCGGCCGGTTCGACCCGATCGTCGCCTGGGACACCGTGGAGACCGAACGTGTGAACGTACTGGTGATCGTCGGCGACGCCATGGCCCGACCGCTCGCCGACGCGCTCGCCGGGAACCCCGACCGGTGGGACCTGTCGAACCTTCTGGCGCTCGGTTCGGGTGGCGCGCTGTTCTCACCGGGCACCAAGGCACGACTGCGGGAACTGAAACCCGGGTTGATCATCAAGGACGCGTTCGGCTCGTCGGAGACCGGCCAGCTCGGCGGCGAAACCGACCCGGACGACCCCGACAGTGCACCGCGGTTGCACGTCGACGAGCGCACGACCGTGTTGGACGACGAGCTGGAACCGGTCGAACCCGGCTCGGGTCGGATCGGGCGGCTGGCCCGGGGCGGCCACATCCCGGTCGGCTACAGGGGGGATCCGGCCAAGACCGCCGCCACGTTCGTCGAGTCGGGTGGGAAACGGTGGGCGATGCCCGGCGACGAGGCACGGGTGGAGGCGGACGGCACGATCGTGATCCTGGGTCGGGCGTCCCAGTGCATCAACACCGGTGGGGAGAAGGTGTACCCCGAAGAGGTCGAACAGGTCCTGCGGGACCACCCGGGCGTCGCCGACGCCGTGGTCGTCGGTCTGCCGGACGAACGTTGGGGGCAGGCGGTCACCGCGGTGGTCGCCCCCCGTGCCGGGTCGGCACCCACCCTGGAAGAACTCCGTGCCTTCGCCCGTGGGCGCCTGGCGGCCTACAAGCTGCCGCACCGGGTCGTCACGGTCGACACCGTCGAGCGGACCGCGAGCGGGAAACCGGACTACCGGTGGGCGACCCGGACGGCCGCCACCGACACCCCCGTCGGGGCCGACGCACCGTGAAGCTGTTGTCGGGCCTCGACGCCCGCTTCCTGTACTCGTCGACCCCGACCGCGCACATGCACACGATGAAGGTCGTGGTGGTCGACATCTCCGCGCAGGCCGAACCGATCTCCCCGGATGCGTTGCACGACCTGATCGACGACGCGCTCGACCGCATGCCGATCCTGCGGCGCCGCATCATCCCCGCGCCCCGGGGCCTGGGGAACCCGGCGGTCATCGACGACCCCGACTTCGACGTGGCGAACCACCTGCGTCGACGCACGCTGGACGAACCCGGGGACCGGCACCGACTCGACGCGTTGATCGCCGAGATCCTGGCGGTGCCGTTGCGACCGGACCGTCCCCTGTGGGAACTGACGATCGTCGACGGGCTCGCCGACGGCCGCGTGGCGTTCATCATGAAACTGCACCACGCGCTCGCCGACGGCATGGCGTCGGTCGCGCTGTTGGAGAACGCGTTCATCACCACCCCCGACGCCGCCGACACCGAACGCCACCGTCCCGAACCCGTGCCGACCCGCCGGGAGCACTACCGGCTGATCACCTCCGGTGCGAAACACGCCGCGCGGACCCTGCCACGAGTGGTGCGCTCGACGGTGTCCGGGCTGGTCTCGGCACGACGGACCCGCAAGGCCCAGACCGCCGACCTGGCCGGGCCGTTCGCCGGGCCCCGCACCGCGTTCAACGTGTCGCTCAGCCCGGACCGCACGTTCGCGACGACCGCGCTGGACATGGGCACCGTGCTGCGCATCAAGCGCGCCACCGGGGTCAAGATGAACGACGTGTTCCTCGGCCTGTGCGCCGGTGCGGTCCGCCGGTACCTGCAACGCGACGACGGGCTGCCCGCCAGGACCCTGATCGCGTCGATCCCGATGGCGACCCGCACCGACCGACGCCGCCTGCACGGCAACCACCTGGACAACATGATCCTGCCGGTGCACACCGACATCGGCGACCCGACCCGTCGGGTCCGCGCGATCCACGAGTCGTCGGTCGCTGCACGCCGGATCCGGGACGCGTTCGGCACCGAACTGTTCGAACTGCGGGCCGGGCTGTTCCCCGCCGCGTTGCACGGGATCATGCCGCGGGCCTGGGGGATGACCGGGCTGGCCGACCACGTACGGCCCCCGTTGAACTTCATCGCCTCGAACGTGCGCGGACCGCGAGAACACATGGAACTCGACGGGGTCGTGGTCACCGAGCTGTACTCGGTGGGTCCGATCCTGGAGGGCATCGGGTTGAACATCACCGCGTGGAGTTACGCCGACGAGCTGTACGTGTCCGCGTTGGGGTGTGCGAACTCGCTCCCGGACCCCAGGGTCCTCACCGACGACCTGGCCACCGAACTCGCCGCGTGGGACGCGTTGATCACACCGGGTTGACCCGGGCTGACCCGGGCCGATCCGGCCTCCCGGTGACGTCCGGGGCGCTACGCTTCGGGTGAGCCGACCGACGCGATTCGTACCTCGACCAAGGGGGAGACCACATGAGCGTCGTCGCCATCGACGAAGGATCCCGACCCGCCGGCACGGACCGGGTCGACGAACCCGGCCCGGGGCGCCCGTGGTGGCACCCGCTCCGCCCGGTCGAACAGGTCGCCGACACCGTCCAGGAGGTCGGCCGGCACCTGTTCCGACGCCCTCTGGCGCGCCTGTCGCTGGCCGGGCCACGCACGGCCCGGTTCGCGGCACGCGAACTGATCGGCGGTCGGCCCGACGGGGTCCCGCGGGCACGGCTGACCCCGGGTCTGATCAGCCAGGTCGTCATGGACGAGTCGATCATGGCGCTGGTGGTCGGACCCAACCGGTTCCCGCGACGTTCCGACTACGAACGCGTCGCGGCCGAACTCGCCGTGGCCGACGAACTGTTCACCGCGAAAGGCTGGGTCGACGACCCCCGCGCCTACCACCGGACCCCGCCGGCCCTGGAGAAGCCGTCGTTCTCGAAAGGTTGGGCGCTGGGCCGGTCGTACGAACGGATCCTGTGGCCGAGCGACTACGAACCCCACGACGGCGTCCCCGGGGCCGGACGGTGGCAGGCATTCGAAGCGAACCGGACGGCGTCGGCCTGGCTGTTGCGGCACCGCGACCGACCCCGACCGTGGGTGGTGTGCATCCACGGGTTCGGGACCGGGTCCACGTTCATGGACCTGTTCAGCTTCCGGGCGTTGCACCTGCACCGCGACCTGGGCGTGAACGTCGCCGCGCTTGTGCTGCCCACCCACGGACCCCGCCGGCCGAGTCGGATCTCCGGCGAGGAGTTCCTCGGGTTCGAGTTCATGAACAGCGTCCACGGCCTCACCCAGTCGGTGTGGGACGCCCGACGTCTGCTGTCGTGGGTACGGACACAGGACCCGACCGGGATCGGGATGTTCGGGATCTCGCTCGGCGGGATGGTCACCGCGCTGATGGCCGCGTTCGAACCGGATCTGGATCTGGCCCTGGCCGGGATCCCGGTCGTGGACTTCTGCGAACTGATCGAACACCACGCACCCCGCAACCTGCAGCTGCGCAGCATCGACCACCACATCCTGGACGGCACCGCCCAGCGGGTGCACCGGGTGGTCACCCCGCTGCACCTGGACCCCGTCGTGCCCCACGGGAACCGGTCGATCTTCGCCGGGCTCGGCGACCGGCTCGTCACCCCCGCGCAGGCCCAGCAGCTCTGGGCGCACTGGGACTGCCCGGAGATCCGCTGGTTCGCCGGCAACCACGTGGGTTACCTGTGGTCCGACAC
>CAZVFF010000149.1:0-923 GCA_964626395.1 uncultured Iamiaceae bacterium
GGATGCCCACCTCTACGGACGTATCGGTTCACGGGTAAGCGCGGATGCGGACCCGAAGGTAGAGCGGTACATTCACGAGGTAGACGCGGTAGTATTCGGCCATGAGCATGAACATCAAGAGTCCCGAGGCGCATCGGTTGGCTCGCGAAGTCGCTGCGGCGACCGGTGAGACGCTGACTGCCGCAGTGACCGAGGCGTTACGGGAACGCCTCGAGCGTTTGCACGCCGATGACGCCACAACCCTTGCGGCTCGGCTGGTCGACATCGGTCGCCGTTGTGCTGAACGACTCCCCGAATCGGTTCGCACGCTCGACCACGCCGAGCTGCTCTACGACGCCTCGGGACTGCCCGGGTGATCATCGACACGTCGGTGTTGGTGGCGATCCTCCAAGGCGAACCGGAATCCGAAGCGTTCTCCCTCGCGATCGGCAACGCGACGGTGCGGCTGGTGTCCGTTGCCGGCTACGTCGAGACCGGCGCGGTGATCGACGCGGCGGAGGACCCGGTTGCTTCCCGACGGGTCGACGAATTGTTGCGTGCGGCAGGGATCGCCCTGGCTCCCATCACCGAATCCCAGGCCCGGATCGCACGGCAGGCCTACCGGGACTTCGGAAAGGGTCACGGCCATCCGGCGTCGCTGAACTTCGGTGACTGCTTTTCGTACGCGCTCGCGATCGACCGCGACGACGAACTGCTCTTCAAAGGAGGCGACTTCGGGCACACCGATGTCCGGATCGCTGCTTGGTGATCGAGCACCGATAGAGAGTGACGGCGCCTGCAACCCTCGGCCGCCCAGGACCGCCCTGATGCCGTCGTCGATCGCTGCGAGCAACGCGTCGGGGACCCAGCCCGTCCGTTCGAGCAGCCACGACCGGCCGACCAGTTCCAATCCGATCGATATAGCGACCGAATCCTTCGCCTAC
>CAZVFF010000149.1:933-3283 GCA_964626395.1 uncultured Iamiaceae bacterium
GACACCCGCGCATCCAGGCGAACGTTGCCCGCAAGTCCGGCCCGGTCGAGGTTCGACGTCGTCGAAGGCGGTCAGCAGGAAGTCACAGGACAGGATCGGCACGAGGACGTCGGCGTCGAGGGCTGCAACGAGCAGCGGCATCAGTCGTAGAGGCCCAGGTCCTCGGCTTCCCGGGTCATCTCGTCGAGGGCCGCGCGGCGCTTGGCGGCAGACGTTTCTCGGTAGGCGAGGACGTCACGAAGGTCGAGGCGTCGGTGGGTTCCCACGAGGCGGGCGGGGAGCTTGCCGGATTCGACCAGTCGGATCACTGTGGGTCTCGACACGCCCAGGACCGCTGCTGCCTGCTGTGTCGTCAGGTCGGTGACAGAGCGGATCACGAGGGCCCGCTCGCCGTCGGCGGTCGCTTCGAGGAACTCGGTCAAGGCATCGAGCACCGACCGGGGGAGGTCGAGGACGCTTCCGTCCTCGACGGCGATGCGTGGGTGCTTCCCGAGGGAATGGAGGACCTCGCGTGCCTGGGCCCGGTCCTTCTCGGTGACGGCGCGCAGACCGAACAGCGCAGTCCTGAACGCAATATTCGAACATGACGGGGTTTCAGGTATTCGAGGCGAGGCGTGTTCGGCCCCGGGTGCACACGATCTGGTGCTGGCCTGTCGCGGGCGGCGGGGTGGTTTCGAGTGAGGTTCGAGGTCACCACCGTGCTCGACCTGCTGCGGCGCCGGCCAACCGGGTACGTGGATCGGACGAGCGACGCATCGTCGCCCGACGATCGAGCGCCGCTCGGAGGCGATGTGCCGAAGCCTTCAGAATGGCATTCATTCGGTGAAGCTCCGCATTCGCGCGCGTGGGTCACCTTTACGCCAGCGGTCGCTGCACTCGATGACTCTGTCCGTCGGCGAGGACGACCCCGGGATCTGAGGCGGGTACCCTTACCGGGCGTGGACTTCGGACAGGGCCTTCGCCCGGGCGTCGCACCGTGAGCGGGCGGCGGCTGACCCAGCTCGCCGACCTGTCGGTCGACGTGCTGCGGGGGATCGGGCCGAAGAACGCGGCCGCGCTGCGGGACGCGTTCGAGGTGGAAACCGTGCTCGACCTGCTGCTGCACTACCCGCGCCGCTATGTGGACCGCACCAACGAACAACGCATCACAGACCTGGCCGTCGGTGAGCAGGCGATGGTGCTGGCCACCGTCAAACGCATCTCGTCGCGTCGTACCCGTGGCCGCCCGGCGCGCACGCTGGTCACCGCGGACGTCACCGACGGATCCGGGTATCTGAAGATCACGTTCTTCAACCAGGGGTGGCGGGACCGGCAACTGCCCGAAGGCACCGAGTGTGTGCTGTTCGGCAAGGTCGACGAATACCGGGGGCGGTTGCAGATGACCAACCCGGTGGTCGACCTCATCGGGAACCGCACCGGACGGATCATCCCCATGTACCCCCAGTCGGAGAAGGAACGGATCACCACCTGGGACATCGCCCGCTGGATGAACGAGGTCCTCGAACGTGCCGGCACCTTCGCCGAACCGGTCCCCGCCGACGTGTTGGCCGAATGGGGACTGACCGACCGCACCACCGCGTTCGGCAAGATCCACGACCCGGCCGAGATGGCCGACGTGTACCGCGCCCGGGCCCGGCTGGTGTTCGACGAACTGTTGCGGATCCAGTTGGCGCTGGTCGCCCACAAACGGCGCATCGCCCGGGAGGCCCGCGGCATCGTCCACGACGTCTCGGCCGACGACGGCAGCCTGCTGGCCGGGTTCACCGCATCGTTGCCGTTCCCGCTCACCGGTGCCCAGCAGCGCGTGATCGGTGAGATCGACGCCGACCTTGCTTCGAGCGCCCCGATGCACCGGTTGCTCCAGGGTGACGTCGGGGCCGGCAAGACGCTCGTGGCGGTGCACGCGTTGTTGGCGGCGGTCCAGGGCGGGTACCAGGGTGCGTTCATGGCCCCCACCGAGGTGCTCGCCGAACAGCACCACGCCGGGGTGTCGGCGTTGCTGGCCGGCCTGGTCCTGGACGACGCCGACAACCTCTTCGGCGAACGTCCGGTACGGGTCGGCCTGTTGACGAACCGGGTGGGCGCCGCGGAACGTCGTGAGGTGCTCGCCGGGCTGGCGGACGGCTCGATCGACCTCGCCATCGGCACGCACGCGTTGATCCAGGAAGGTGTGGAGTTCGCGTCGCTGGGCGTGGTCGTCATCGACGAACAGCACCGGTTCGGGGTGGAACAACGTGCCGCGTTGCGTGACGGCGTCGGCGCGGACGGCTCGACCCCCGACGTGCTGGTGATGACCGCCACGCCGATCCCGCGCACCGCGGCGATGACCGTCTACGGCGACCTGGACGTG
>CAZVFF010000149.1:3293-6278 GCA_964626395.1 uncultured Iamiaceae bacterium
CGGGCGCACCCCGATCACCACGCACTGGGCCCGCACCGGCACCCTGGAGGAAGCCGACGCGTGGGGTCGGGTGCGCGACGAGGTCGCCGCGGGGCGCCAGGCCTACGTGGTGTGCCCGTTGATCGACGAGTCCGACAAGCTCGAGGTCGCCTCGGTCACCGAGACCCGGGACCGCCTGGTCGCCCCGGGCGGCGAACTGGCAGGTCTGCGGGTCGGGCTGCTGCACGGCCGGCTGAAAGGGCCCGACAAGGAAGGCGTCATGGCCGCGTTCCGCGGCGCCGAGGTGGACGTGATCGTGGCGACCACCGTCATCGAAGTCGGTGTGGACGTGCCGAACGCGACCGTGATGGTGATCATCGACGCCGACCGGTTCGGCATCGCCCAGCTCCACCAGTTGCGCGGCCGGGTCGGCCGGGGAGCCGACCGGTCGTGGTGCTACCTGCTCGCCGAAGGCGCCACGACAGACGGCCAAGCCCGACTGGAGGCGCTGGTGCGCACCACCGACGGGTTCGAACTCGCCGAGGTCGACCTGGACCTGCGTGGCGAAGGCACCCTCATGGCGGCCCGGCAGACCGGCCGCAACGACCTGCGTCTGGCGTCGCTGCGCCGAGACCGCAAATGGGTCGAGCGGGCACGGGCCGCCGCGGAGGCGTTGTTGGACGCCGACCCGGACCTGTCCCGGAACCCCGAACTGGCCGCCGAAGTGGACCTGTTCATGGGCGGCGACGAGGACGGCTTCCTGTTCAAGAGCTGACCAGTCGCCCGGATGGCCCGACGGCTCCCCGGACCATCCGGGCGAACCGTTGTCGCACCTTTCCGACAGCAACTAGGGTCGCCCGCCATGACAACGATTCTGTACAATGGGCGACTGATCGACGGGAACGGGGGAGAGCCGGTCGACGACGCCGTGGTCCAGATCGACGACGGCAAGATCACCTACGCCGGACCGGCCTCGGACGCTCCGAACGTGGACGATTCGGCGAACCCGACCCGCGTCGACGTGGGCGGCAACGCGATCTGCCCCGGCTTCTTCGACGTGCACGTGCACATGTCGCTGCCCGGCACGAAAGGCTCGCCGATCATGGCGGCCCTCACCACCCCGTCGTACCGCATGTTCGAGCTGATCCCCCGCCTGAAAGCGACGCTGGAAGCCGGGGTCACCTCGGTGCGCGACATGATGGGCATCGACACCGGTGTGCGTGACGCCGTGGCCCACGGACTGATCGAGGGCCCACGCCTGCAGGTGGCCGACAAGATGATCAGCCAGACCGGCGGCCACGCCGACTTCCACCTGCCCTCCGGCGTGGACGGCAGCCCGATCATCGGTGGCCTGCTGGTCGACACCGTCGACGACGCCCGCATCGAATCCCGCAAGCTGTTGCGTGACGGGGTGGATGTGCTCAAGGTGGCCTCCTCGGGTGGGGTCAGCTCGCCCAACGACCAGCCCGACTACCTGGGTGCCCGCGAAGAGATGGTCGCCGCCATCGTCGAAGAGGGACACAACTACGGCGGTCGTCCCGTCGCGGCGCACGCGATCGGTGAACCCGGGATCGCCGCCGCGGTCCACGGCGGGGTCCGCAGCGTCGAGCACGGTTACGCGCTCACCGACGAGCTGCGCGCCGAGATGGTCAAGAACGACCAGTTCCTCGTGCCCACGTTGCTCGAGACCCTCAAGCCCGACACCGCGACGCCCCAGGCGGTGGCCAAGTCCGAGAAGTGGCACAAGATCGCCCAGGACTCGATCGCCAAGTCGGTGCAGGCCGGCATCAAGATCGCAACCGGAACCGACGCCGGACTGGTCCCCGACCACGGCGACAACCTCCAGGAGATCGGTCTGCTGGTCAAGTTCGGCGGCATGACCCCGCTGGAGGCGATCACCGCCGGGACGAAGAACTCCGCGGAGCTGTGCGGCGTGCTCGACACGCTCGGCACGCTGGAAGCGGGCAAGCTCGCCGACGTCGTCGTGGTGAAGGGGGACCCGAGCGCCGACGCCGACCTGGTCGGCGACAACGACAACATCCTGCTGGTCCTCAAGGACGGCGTCGCCAAGTCCAACCGGGGCGGCTACAGCGTCTGAGGCCCGACGGCCCCGTCAGGTCGGGATGTGGGACAGGGGCGACAGGATCCGGTCCCAGACCACGTCCCGCAGATGGGGGAGCTGGGACTTCTCCAGCTCGGTCAACCCGAACCCGTCCGGGTCGGCCAGCACCGTGTCGAACTTCAGGATCCGACAGTCGAACGAGCCGTCGTCGCGGGGCGCGTTCACGATGTACATCGGCAGCGCCTCCAGGTTCCGCAGCCGGGTCACCGGGCCGTCCGCGGTGATCGTCTTCTCCACGTCGAACCGCACCGCGTAGGCCAGCTTCGAGTTGCGGCTCTCGGGGTGGTAGCTGACGAAATCCCCGAACGCATAGGTGACGAGCGCGGGTGGACGGTCGCCCCGGTCGATGATCTCGGCGGGCTGGGGCACGTGGGGATGGTTGCCCAGGATCGTGTCCACCCCGCAGTCGATCACCCGACGGGCGGCCTGGGTGATGTTCACATGCGGGTACATCTCGAACTCCCAACCCCAATGGCAGTACGCGATGATCCAATCCGCCCCCTTCGCCTTCGCCGCCGCGACGTGGCGTTCCACCAGCGTGTGGTCCGGCGCGGGATCGGCGTCATTGAACCGCACCTCGTTGGCCAGGTACGGCTTGTCGGCTGGGGTGGGACGCCCGTTCAGGTCGAAGGTGAAGGTCAACAGGCCGAGCTTCACGCCGTTGCGCTCCACCACGACCACATCGTCCTGTTCCGCCCGGTCGGCCGCCGTGCCCGAATACCGCGCACCGGATTCGCGTAATACATCCAAGGTCGCCAGCACGCCGTGTTCGCCCCAGTCCATGGCGTGGTTCGTCGCCGTGGAGAAGAAGTCGATCTTCTCGTCGTTCCGGAACCGGTCGAACATGGCCTCCGACGTGTTCATCTGGGCGGTTTCACCGGGCG
>CAZVFF010000150.1:0-6172 GCA_964626395.1 uncultured Iamiaceae bacterium
CGTCGCGGTGTGGATCTTCTTCGTACTCAGCGGCTACGTGCTGTCCCGGAGGTTCTGGCGGGGGGAACGGCAACGTTGGGGCCGGTACGCGGTACGGCGCGGGATCCGCCTGTACCTGCCGTTGTGGGGTTCCGCTGTGGTGGCCGTGGTACTGCTGGGGATCCGACAGCACCTGCAGGGCACGGGTCACGGCCTGATCGATCTGGGCGACGCCGGAACCTCGGTGGGTGACCTGATCACGAACATGGGGCTGTTCGGTCTGACCGCCGCCCCGGTCAACGGGGTCTGGTGGTCGATGCGGTGGGAGGTGTGGTTCTCGGCGTTGTTGCCGGTGTTGCTGGTGGTGCTGGCTGCCGTGGGGTGCGGACCCCGACGACGGTTCCGGGCCGCACCGGCGGTGTTCGGGGCGGTGTCGTTGGCGATCGTGGCGTTCCAACCCGCGCTGATCCGGACGGTGACGTTCCCGTTCCTGTTCCGGGACACCGCGCTGTATCTGCCGATGTTCGGGATCGGTGTGGCCCTCGCCGCGTACGAGGACCGGATCGTGGGGTCCGCCTGGTGGCGGAAACCGGCCCGGGGCTGGGTGCTGTTGGTCGCCGCCCTGGTCCTGATGGGCATGCGCGGACCGTTCGGGGCGTTGCGCGCGGAGGGCACCCTCGACGTGCCGGTCGCCGCCGGGGTCGGCAACGCGCTCGCGTTGACGGGCGCGACGGTCATCGTGGCGTTGTTCGTGGGTTGGCCGACCGGGATCCGGGCGTTGTCGTCCCGACCGATCGAATGGGTCGGCACGCGTTCCTACAGCCTGTACCTGGTCCACCTGCCGCTGTTGCACGTGCTGACCGCCGCGTTCTCGATGCAGTCGGCACCGGTCTGGTACATCGGGCTGGTCGTTGGTGTCTCACTCGTGGCGGCGGGTATTTTCCACCGTCTCGTCGAGGCACCGTCGATCCGTCTGGCGGCACGGCTCTCGAAGCCGGCGCCCCCCGCACCCCCGGGCGATCGGAGTCCGGACCGGCTGGCGGAGTCGCCGATCGGGGTGCTTGCCCGATGAAGCGCGTTCAGCGGGCCATGGACTCGAAGATGTGACGAAGTTCGCCGGAGGGAGTAGCGGCGCGGGCGGGGCGGTACGGAACGGGCGGGAACGTGGGCGTCGCTAGGGTGGCGACGCCGGCCACCTGCGACCCGTCGGGTGGCGATCCGACCGAACCGGGGTACGAACCGATGCCGAAGCTGTCCCTGTCCTCGACCGCACCGGACAAGGTCCGCGCCGACGCGCTGATCGTCGGCCTGGTCACCGCCGCCGAACCCGACGGGGTGCCACGATCGGCGACCCCGGGGCTCGACGCCGTCGCCACCGCGGCTGCGGGGATCGGTGCGACGGGCAAGGCCGGTCAGGTCGTCACGATCCCCGCACCGGACGGCTTCGCCGTGAGCCGGGTCGTCACCGTCGGTCTCGGCGCCGAGGAACACATCGACGCCGAAGCGGTCCGCCGCGCCGCCGGGTCGGCCTCCCGGGCCGTGACCGGGCTCGGCAGGGCCCATTCGTTGCTCGGCCTGCTCGACCTGTCCGCCGCCGCGGAAGGCCACGCGCTGGGTGCGTACGTGTTCACCACGTACAAGGAACCGGGCGACCCGCCGATCGGGAACATGACCCTGGCGGTTCCCCGGGCCGACAAGGCGATGCGGACGGTCCTGGACCGGGCACGCATCACCGCTGGTGCGGTCGCGCGGGCACGGGATTTCGTGAACACCGCCCCGAACGAACTTTCCCCGGAGATCTTCGCCTCCCGTGCCGCCGACGCGGCCCGTGCGGCGGGACTCACCGTGCAGGTGATGACCGAGAAATCCCTGGAACGTGGCGGCTACGGCGGCATCCTCGGGGTCGGGTCCGGGTCGACCCGCCCTCCACGGCTGTTGCGGATCACCCACACGCCGAAAGGTGCGACGAAGAACGCACCGACGGTGGCCCTGGTCGGCAAGGGTGTCACGTTCGACTCGGGTGGGTTGTCGCTCAAACCGGCGGCCGGGATGGACAAGATGACCAGCGACATGGCGGGCGCCGCCGCGGTCATCGCCACGATGATCGCGGTCGCCGAATCCGAACTGCCGTTGGCGGTCACCGCGACCGTGCCGATGGTCGAGAACCTGCCGTCGGGGTCGTCGTACCGTCCGGGCGACGTGCTCACCATGCGGGGCGGCAAGACCGTGCTGGTGCTCAACACCGACGCCGAGGGACGTCTCATCCTGGCCGACGCGATCGTCCGGGCGTGCGAGGACGAACCCGACTACCTGTTGGAGACCTCGACGCTCACCGGCGCCCAGATGGTCGCGTTGGGTGCGGGCACCATGGGGGTGATGGGTTCGGAGAAGTTGCGGGACCGGGTCGCGGAACTGGGTCGCGAAGCCGGCGAGGACGCGTGGGCGATGCCGCTGCCCCCGGCGTTGCGCAAGGGTCTGGATTCGCCGTTGGCGGACCTGGCCAACGTGTCGGACAACCGCTGGGGCGGGATGCTGGTGGCCGGACACTTTCTGGCGTCGTTCGTCGCCGACGGGGTCACCTGGGCACATCTGGATGTGGCCGGACCGTCGTTCCATTCCGGCAGACCGCACGGCTACACGGTCGCCGGTGGCACCGGCGTTCCGGTGCGGACCCTGCTCGCGACCCTCGAGGAACTCGCGAACGGCGCCGACCTGCACGACGCCTGACAACCCTGCGCCGTTCCCCACGCGACGTTGCCGAGCATCCGTAGCCTGGGAGCATGGATGATCCGGTACTGCAGACCGTTCCGCTCGAGGGACAACGGTGGCCCACGGTGGATCCGTTCCTGAACGGTGTCCACCACGTCGACACCTACCCCGCGGCGAACGCGGCGATGGGCCCCGACGCGTCGTTGGCCGGACGGAACATCGGCTCGGACTTCGACGGCATCGACGGTTGGCGCATGTACCACGGCGACACCGTGCCCGGATTCCCCGCACACCCCCACCGCGGGTTCGAGACCGTCACCTACGTCCGACAGGGCCTGATCGACCATGCCGATTCGGCCGGGGCCGCGGCCCGCTACGGCCGCGGTGACGTGCAGTGGCTGACCGCCGGGCGCGGCATCCAACACGCCGAGATGTTCCCGCTGCTGGACACCGAGGGCCCCAACACGCTCGAATTGTTCCAGATCTGGGTGAACCTGCCTGCGGACCACAAGTTCGCCGAACCGCGGTTCACGATGTTCGCCGACGCACGCATCCCCCGGGCCGTGACGCACACGGGTGGCGACGACGGTCCCGCCACGACGGTGACCGTGATCGCCGGTGCCGTCGACGGTGTCACCCCGTTGGCCCCACCGGCCGACTCGTGGGCCGCGGACCCCCGATCGGATCTGGCGATCTGGCACATCGTGTTCGAACCCGGTGCGGCCTGGACGATGCCCGCCGCGCGCGATGCGGCCGCGGTGCGCACCCTGTACGTGTTCGACCACGGCTCGTTACGGGTCGGGGGACACGCGAACCGGATCGCGTTCGACCACGCGGTGGTCGTGCGCCCCGACGTCCCCGTGGAACTGTCGAGCACGTCGGGCACCGAGGTGCTGGTGCTGGCGGGCGTGCCGATCGGTGAACCGGTGGCGAGCTACGGGCCGTTCGTGATGAACACCCGGGCGCAGATCAACGAGGCGATCGACGACTACCAGCGGACCCGGTTCGGGGGTTGGCCGTGGCCGAGCGACGACCCGGTGCATCCCCACGACCAGGGTCGGTTCGCCCGGCACGTCGACGGCACGACCGAGGATCTCGAGAGGCCGGTCGGCGGTTCCTGAGCCTCATGGGCGAGCTCGACGCCGCGATCGCGGGATCACATTCCCCGCGACGCGTACCTCAGGGTTCCATGACCGCCCAGCCGCGTCGTTGCAGTTCCGCCGCGAGGGCTTCGGCCGGGACGTTCCGGAGTTCCCGCGCCCGTGCGGCGGCGGTCCGCTCCGCCGCCGACACCGGCGCGGGACCACGTCGGTTCCCCGGGGAGTCCGGCTTCGTCCCCGGCGGGTCGCCGGTCGCTGCGGTGCCGGTCAGCTCGGCGATGAACGCGTCGGCCTCGTCCCGGGTGAATTTGCCGTTGGATTGGCGTTGGGTGAAACCCAGCGGATGTCGGGCCTCGCGAAAATCGTCGTAGCCGGCCCGGTTCACCAGGGCCAGGAGTTCGTCGAGTTGTCGCCGCGTCGCCGGCGGGCCGGAGGTCTGCCCGAATGCCATGGGATGCAGTCTCCCACGGTGAGGTGACACCGGCAGGGCGAGGGGTGCGCATCCGACCGCGACAGCCGGGCCGGTCCGGGCCGCTTCGCCGCCGACCGGGCGAACCGGACCCACCCCGGCAGGCCCGACCGCTCGGGGCGTGCGACGATGGACCGGTCACCACGACGACCACCAGAGGGACCATGGCATCGACGACCCCTTCCAGCGTCTACATCACCGCCCCGGAGGGGGCGACCGGCAAGTCGCTGGTCGCGCTCGGCCTGGTCGGCCTGCTCGTGCGTCGCGTCGGGCGGATCGGCCTGTTCCGGCCGGTCGTACGCTCGGCGGATCCCGACGACGATCTGCTGGGCCGCAGGATCGTCGGCGCCCTCGGCGACGACCCGGCGCCCCGTCTGGGGATCGGGGTCACCTACGAGGACGTGCACCGGGATCCCGACGACGCGATGGAGCAGATCGTCGCCGCCTACCGGTCCATGCAGCGGTCCTGCGACGTGATCGTCGTGCTCGGTTCGGACTACCGCGACGTGGCCAGCCCGACCGAGTTCTCGTTCAACGGCCGGGTCGCGGCGAACCTGGGCACACCGGTCGTGGCCGTGGTCAACGGACACGGTCGCACCGTGGACGAGATCGTCCAGGTCGCGGCCATGGCCACCTTCGAGTTGTCGGCCACCCACGCCAACACCATCGGGGTGGTCGCGAACCGCTGCGCCCCCGGCGACCTCGACGCGGTCGGCGCCGCGCTCGCCGACCTGGCGGTCCCCGCCTGGACGATCCCCGAGGTGCCGTTGTTGTCGGCGCCGCGTCTCGCCGAGATCGCCGACGCCCTCGACGCGGACCTGCTGTGCGGCGACCCGGCGAGCCTCGAGCGGGAGGTCACCGAGACCAGGGTCTGCGCGATGACCGTTGACCACATCCTGTCCCGGTTGCACAACGAACAGTTGTGTGTGGTGCCGGGCGACCGGTCCGACGTGGTGGTGGCGCTCGCCGCCGCGCACGCGGCGCCGTCGTCGCCGTCGTTGGCGGGGATCGTGCTCAACGGGGGCTACCGACCGGGCGACGACGTCATCGAACTGGTCCAGAGCCTGGATGCCCGGCTGCCGTTGTTGACCACCGATGCCGACACCTTCGCCACCGCCGAGACCATCACCCACACCCGGGGCGGGCTGGCCACGGGCACGGCCCGCAAGACCGATGTGGCACTGGCGACCTTCGAGGAACACGTCGACGCGGACGCGTTCTTCGACATGTTGGACGTGCCCCGCGCCGAAGTCGTCACCCCGTTGATGTTCGAAGCGACCCTGGTGGACCTGGCCCGGGCCGAACGGCGCCGGATCGTGCTGCCCGAAGGCGACGAGGAACGGATCCTGCGGGCCACCTCGACGTTGTTGAGCCGGCGTGCGGTCGACATCGTCCTGTTGGGCGACGCGTCGAAGATCTCGGCGAAGGCCGCCGCGCTCGGTGTGGACATCGGCGCGGCGCAGATCATCGACCCACGTCGTTCGGAACTGCTGGAACCCTTCGCCACCGAGTACGCGCGTCTGCGTGCCCACAAGGGCATCGAAGTGGACGTCGCTCGGGACATCGTGCGTGACGTGTCATCCTTCGGGACGATGATGGTGGAGCTCGGCCACGCCGACGGGATGGTGTCCGGTGCAACACACTCCACCGCGCACACCGTCACCCCCGCGTTCCAGATCATCCGTACCGTGCCGGGCGTGTCGAAGGTCTCCTCGGTGTTCTTCATGTGCCTGGCCGACCGGGTCCTCGTCTACGGCGACTGCGCGGTGATCCCCGACCCCACCGCGGAGGAACTGGCCGAGATCGCGTCGGCTTCGGCGGACACCGCCGCCCGGTTCGGGATCGAACCGCGGATCGCCATGCTGTCCTATTCCACCGGCGACTCCGGTTCCGGTGCCGACGTCGACAAGGTCCG
>CAZVFF010000151.1:0-6165 GCA_964626395.1 uncultured Iamiaceae bacterium
GTGCCCACCGGGAAGAACAGATCCGGGTTGGTGTCACGGCAGGCGGCGTACTGACGCCATTCATCGGACGCGAGCGTCAGGGAAAGCAGGTGGCCGGCATTGAGCGCCACGGTTCACTCCAAGGATACGGGGCCACATTCGTGACCGGATTCACGAGCCTTTGCGCCTGTTCGCGACAGTGTGCTAGGCGGGACGTGGTAACGGTAGCGCGGCTCGGGAACTCCGGCAAGCACTTTTCGTGATCTTTTATCCATCTTCGGGTGAGACATTTGTCGCACCCGACGCTGCAGGGGAGCGATGTCCATGACCGAAACGTCCGCACCGGTCGTCCTCGCCCACCGGGGCGTGTCGTCGGAATTCCCCGAAAATACCATCGATGCGTTCGTCGCGGCGACCGCCCGTGGCGCCGACGGTGTCGAACTGGACGTCCGCAGGACCGGCGACGGGGCACTGGTCGTCCACCATGACGCCCACCTCGCCGATGGTCGGGCGATCATCACCACACAACGGGCCGACCTGCCGGGGAGTGTGCCGAGCCTCGCCGAGGTCCTCGCCGTGTGCGACGGGCTCGTCGTGAACATCGAGATCAAGAACGCGCCGGGTGAGGTCGACTTCGACGAGGACTGCACCGTCGCCGATGACGTGGTCGACCTGGTCCGCGGCCTGGAACTGGTCGACCGGGTGATCGTGTCCAGCTTCAACTACCAGGACATCCAACGTGTGCGGTCCCGGGACGACGACGTCGCCACCGGCTGGTTGGTGCTCGATGTGGCTGACATCGACACGATGCTCGATTTCGCGGTCGCGCACGGTCACCGGGCGCTGCACCCTCCGGTGGACCACACGAACCCCGAAGTGATCGCGGCTGCCCACGCCCGGGGGATCCTCGTGAACACCTGGACCGTCGACGATCCGGTCCGGATCGTGGAGTTGGCCGACCACGGTGTCGACGCGGTGATCACCAACGATCCCGCGGCGGCCCGGGCGGCGCTCAGCGGTCGACGCCGGGTGGGGTGAGCAGCGCCAGCACGTCGGGGACGTGGCGGATCTCGATCCGGTCCATCTCTCCGAGTGCTTCACCATCCATCTGCACCGGGAAGGGCCCGTAGCCGACGATTTCACAACCCGACACGTCGGCGCGCACCTCGACACCCTTCACGCGGGCCAGATGGTCCGCCGACCGCAACGCCGATCCCGCCAGTTGCAGGATCCGCCACAGGCGCAGGTCCCGGACCACGACCGTGGACAACGGCCGTTCCAGGGTCGCGGCGGGGGCGATGTCGAAGGGACGGTTGCCCACGAAGGTGTACGGGTTGGTGTTGGCCACGATCGCGAACACGGCGTCCTGAACGGAGCTGCCGTCGGGGTAGCGGACCGCGAAACGCGGTCGCCGGTGGTCGTAGTGGCGGAACCAGGCGCTCACCCCCGCCCAGGCGAACAGCGGGTGTCCGGCCCACCGTTTCAGCGGTGCGTGCCGCTCGACCTGTTCGACCAGTGCGGCGTCGAAACCGACGCCGGTGTGGAACAGGAAGTAGCGGTCGTTCATCTTGCCCAGCCCGACCCGGCGGATGCGTGTGTCCGGGTTCTTCAACGCGCGCACGGTCACGTCGGTCGCGGCGACCGCGTCGTTGGGTAGGCCGATCGTCCTGGCGAACACGTTCGTCGACCCGCCCGGTAGCGGGGCCAGTGCCGTGTCGGTACCCACCAGACCGTTCGCCGCCTCGTTCAGGGTGCCGTCGCCGCCGAGCGCGACGACCACGTCGGTGCCGTCGGCTGCCGCACCACGGGCGAGTCGGGCGGCGTGACCCTGCCGGTTCGTCTCGGCGACGCGCACCTCGCCGGCGGCGCCGAGCTTCGAGGTGATCAGCACGCGTATCCGTGCGTTCACCGACGATGCCGACGGGTTGACGATCAGCAGGATCCGCATGGTCGAGGCGCTCGTCCTGTCAGTCCGCACCGACGATGCGGGCACGTTCGGCCGGGGTGCACAGGGTGTCGGCGGCGTCGGCGGGTTCGCCGGGGATCACCAGCGACTGGTTGGAGAACGATCCGCGCAGGTTCTTCGTGAACCGTGACAACGTCATCGGCGCGGTGTAGGAGTCCCGGAAGTCGCGCAGGGTCGCGCACTCCAGGACCTGCCGGGCGGTCCGGACCCGTTCGTCGAAGGGGCGGCCCCGCGGGTCGTCGTGTCGGATCATCTCCGCGCCCTGCTCGCCGACTCCGCTCAGGTCGGGGAACGGGAACGAGTCGGCCGACACGTTCGAACCCGGTGCGGTCGCCAGCGCGGCCGTCCACGGCGCCGTGAGCAGTTTCTCGTGTCCGGGCCAACCGCGGCGGGTCAGTTCCTGGTGTGCCGCGATCGGGTTCGCGAGACCCAACGCATCGAGGACGTGGACGTGCTCGCCGAGCGCGAACGCCGGCTTGCCGACGCCCAGGTCGATCACGATCGGGGTGTCTCCCAGGGCGCTGGGATACGGCAGTTCGTCACCCAGGTAGTACACCCGGCCGGGTTGTGCCGCCGGAGCGATCGGCCCCGGCCACGCGGCGGTGAAGTCGCCCAGGGTCACCGCGTTGCGGGGTTCGAACAGGACCGCCCGGTCGTCGGAGGGTGACCTGATGAACAGACCGCACACCACGACCCAGACAACAGCGACCCCGCCCAGGGCCAGCTGTGTCGTCGCACGACGCGCGGGTGCGCGGACGAACGCGACCGGTGCGAGGAACCCGACGATCGCCCCCAACAACAGGCGGGTCTCCATGTAGTCGCCACCGAGCCGGACGATGTAGATCGTGCACACGACGGCGCCGGCCGCGAACGCGCCGGCCACGAGCGCGGCCCGCCGACCGTGTTCGGACGAGGTGCGCTCCCGGAACAGCGGGACGTACCCCAGCACCACGAGCACGACCACCGGGACCCAGAACCAGTAGGGCACCATCGTGTCGCCCAGGTACCGCCAACCCCACGACCAGCGTGACAACGACGCCGACTTCGCGATCGCGGTGTTCGGGGTGAGCAGCCCGAAATACCCCATCCGGAGGATTTCCGAAGCCACGGGCAGCGCAGCGGCGATCGCGACCATCAACGTGTTCCGTCGCCACCCGAACCGACGGTCGCCGATGAGGACCGCCACCAGGAACACCGCGGTGAACGGCGCCAGGTCCGGGCGGACCAACACCCCGGTGCCCAGCAGCGCCGCGGTGGGCAACCCGAGCCGGGTCCCCGACCGGGACCACCGGCCGAGCACCCACACGCACGCCCCCAGCCAGGTGATCGTGATCCCGTCCTCCAGGCCCGTGGCGATCAGTCGGTAGATCGGGGGGAACGCGGCCAACACCAGGGCGCCGAGTGGCACGAGGAGCCGGTCGTCGCCGTCTGGGCGTTGCAGCAGGCGGGCGCCGAGTCCGGCGAAAATCAATCCGGCCGCGCCGGCGAGGATGCCCCCGGCCATACCGATCCATTCCAGGGGCGCCGGCACGATCCCGTCGGCGACGGTGAGCATGCCGAGCCACAACGGGCTCGTGAACGCCTCGACTCGTTCGCCGATGTTGAACACGGGCCCGTGACCGGCCTGGATCTGGCGGACGATCCGGTAGTTGATGAACGCGTCGTCGAGGGAGTGTCGCCGGAGCCAGGCGCCGAACAACAGGATCGCCACAGCGAGCGCGAAAAGGGCGCGACTGATCCGTTCGGGAATCGGGGAAACCGCCTCGGGTGCGTCCTGCTCAGACACGGACGAGCCACTCTACTGTCGGGTCGCCGGCACGACGGAGGCGACGAAAATTTGTCAAACCGGCGTCGCGCGCCGGAGAATGCCCCCATGAACGTGGTCGTCACCGTCAAGCAGATCCCCGATCCGGCCGAGCCCGGATCGTTGGGTGCAGACAACACCCTGGACCGTTCGGGCAAACTGATCCTGGACGAATCCGACTCCTACGGCGTCGAGATGGCGCTCCAACTGGTCGCGGCGGCCGGTGAGGGCGAGGTCATCCTCGTCTCGGCCACCGCGGACGGCGAGGTGTCGGGGCTGCGTTCCGCGCTCGCCATGGGTGCGGACCGGGCCGTGCTGGTCTCCGACGAGGCGATCGCAGGGTCGGACTCGCTGAGCACCGCCAAGGTGCTGGCTGCGGCGATCAAGCGTGTCGACAACGTCGACCTGGTGCTCACCGCCGTGGAGTCCTCCGACGGCTACACCGGCACCGTGGCGGCGCAGCTCGCCGAACTGCTCGGCATGAACGCCGCGACCTTCGCCAAGCAGGTCGAGATCGCCGATGGCAAGGTCAAGGTGCAGCGCCAGACCGAAGCCGGTTACGACGACGTCGAGGCCGCACTGCCGGCGCTCGTGTCGGTGACCGCCGGCGTGGTCGAACCCCGCTACCCGTCCTTCAAGGGCATCATGGCCGCCAAGAAGAAGCCGGTCGACCAGGTGACCCTGGCCGACCTCGGCCTGGAAGGCTCCCAGGTGGGTTGGGACGGCGCCCGCCAGACCATCACCGCCGCCGATCCCGCCCCCGAACGTGAGGCCGGCGAGAAGATCGTCGACGAGGGCGACGCCCACGAGAAGATCGTGGCGTTCCTCGAAGACCTCAAGGTCGTTTGAGAAAGGACCCGACCAACCGATGACTGTTTCCAAGATCTGGGTCCACGCCGAAGCCCTCGATGGCAAGGTCGCGTCGATCACCCTGGAGTTGTTGACCAAGGCCCGTGAGTTGGGCGACACCGTGGAGGCCTTCTACGGCGGTGCCGACGCCGACGCGATCGCCGCGGAGCTCGGCGCCCACGGTGCCACGACCGTCCACGCCACCGGCGACCTCTCCGACACCCTGGTGGGGGTGCCCGTCGCCGCGGCGCTCGCTGCCAAGGTCGAAGCGGGCCAGGGTCCCGACCTGTTCCTGTTCGGCACGTCGCCCGACGGCCGCGACATCGCCGGGCATCTGTCGGCGCGCATCGACCGTCCGTTGCTGTCGAACAACGTCGAGGTGAGCACCGAGGGTGGCAAGGTCGCCGCGACCCAGCCGGTCTTCGGTGGCACCACCAACGTGACCACCACCCTGGATGACGGCGGTGCAGCCATCGTGCTGGTGCGTCCCAAGTCGTTCGCCGCCGCCGAATCCGGTGGCGGGGCCGCCGAGGTGGCCTCCCTGGAGGTCCCCGCCGACGCGCTGGGTGGCACCAAGATCGTGGACCGTCACGTCGAGGAGTCCACCGGACCCAAGCTGGACGAGGCCGACGTGGTCGTCTCCGGCGGTCGGGGTCTGGGCGAGTCCGAGAAGTTCGAGATGATCGAGGAGCTGGCCAAGCTGCTCAAGGGCGCACCGGGTGCGTCCCGCGCGATCGTCGACGCCGGCTGGGTGCCGTACGCGTACCAGGTCGGCCAGACCGGCAAGGTCGTCAAGCCGACCGTGTACATCGCGGCCGGGATCTCCGGTGCCACCCAGCACCTGGTCGGGATGAAGGGTTCCAAGAACATCATCGCGATCAACAAGGACGAGGAAGCGCCGATCTTCGCGATCGCCGACCTCGGCATCGTGGGTGACGTCCACAAGGTGCTGCCCAAGCTGATCGAGGCGCTCGAAGCGCGAAGCTGAGCCACCTGCTTCTCCAACTTCGGGAGGTTTCCTCGGCAGAACCGATGGAACCTCCCGAAGTTCATTTTTCGGGTGGGGGAGCGGGCCGGTCGGGTGACGGTCAGATGAGTGGCCAGGGGACCCGGTAGCCGGTCGGGTCGTCGGGGAACACGCCGTCGGCGAGCACCGCACGGGCCCGGGTGGCCAGCGCGTCGGCCTTGAACGGGTCGAGCAGGTCCGCCAACGTGTCGGGTGGTCCGGTGTCGACGAAGTCCGCCAGGTCGTCGAGCAGTCCTGCCGGGATCGCCTCGCCGGCGAAATCCCAGATCACCGTCCGCAGCTTGAACCGGGCGTGGAAACACAGGGCGTTGTCGATCCCCCAGACGTGCCGGTCGGCGTCGACGATGCAGTGCCCGGCCTTGCGGTCGGTGTTGTTGGCGACCAGGTCGAAACAGCACAACCGGCGCAGCTGGGCGTCGATCGCCGGGTCCTCCTCGGCGATCAGCGTGAAGTAGTGCTCGTCGTAGTCCACTTCGACGAACCGTTGCAATGACCCCCGCCCGTATGGACCGTCGACGGTGACGGTCTCGGGGATGCAGT
>CAZVFF010000152.1:0-6163 GCA_964626395.1 uncultured Iamiaceae bacterium
AGCACCTGCATGACGCGCAGGGGGTCGGGGGTTCGAATCCCTCATCGCCCACCACATTCGACTCCCCGCACCGACCCTCGGGGGACGCGGCCCGGTTTGGTCGAGGCCCGTGGGCGCGGGGCGGATCCGCGGCGAGATGCCTCCGGGGTCTCCCGATTGTCCGGTGTCGGAGCGACAATCGACCGACCCGCGGAGTCGACCATTCCGGGAGTCGCTGCAACGTGGTCCCGCGCGGGTCACAGCGGGGCCGGTTCCCGGACCGCACCGGTCGTGCCTGCGGGCGCGTCCCGGGAGAATGGTCCACGGGCGCGTACCGACACCACCGTCCGGGTGGTCAGGTCGGCTCGACCATTTCCGGAGCGCCGAAGGTGGAGGCCAGCTGCGGCGCGACCGTCGACAACAGCGCGTGGCGGGGCAACCGGAGTTTGCGCAGGGTCCGCACCAACGGGCCCGACGACCCCAGTGTGAGCCGTGCCCCGCCGGGCCGGGCGGTCCCGCCGGTGACCTCGAGGTCCCAGGTCGTGCGCCGCAGCACGCCGTCGCGCCACGAACAGGTCGGTGGCATCTCGGCCGGGAACGGCAAGAACCCCCGATCGGCAACCTGCAGGGTGAACTGGTGGGCGCCGTCCGCGTACACGCTGCAGGCCGTCGAGCCGTTCAGTTGCACCAGGTCGATCCGGGTGATCCACTTCGGATACCCCCAGATCGTCGTTCCCGCGGCGCGGGTGAACTCGCGGTCCACCGGCAGGTCGTGGATGAACGCCGCCACGGAGCCGGAACGGAACGCACGCAGATCGTCCAGTGTCGACGTCGGACCCGCGACATCGTGGGGACGCACCAGGAACGAGAACGCGACCTCGTGGTACGCGTCCAGGTCCCCGTCGGTGTAGTCGACGAACGCGAGCGAGAACAGCGCTCGACCCGGGAACGGTTCGAGCACCTCCAGACCGGAGTGGTCGATCATCGCCTGTGCCGCACGGGCCGGAACCAGCCACGAGGTGGCCCACTGACGGGCCCGACGGATCCGCACCGGCAGGGTGACGGCGCGTCCGGCGATGTCGAACGTCGTGGCCGACGGCACGGTCTGCATACCCGGGAACCTAGCGCTCGTCGCCGTCGGCGGCCGTCGGCGGCGGCGTGGGGGCGACCCGGTCGTGGCTCCCCACCCAGCCGAGGATTCGTGATCCCGGCACTAGCGTTGGGCCCATGGATCAGCCGGAGAAGTGGGAAGCCGACGTGTTGCTCGCCGACGGCGGCACCATGCACCTGCGGCCGATCCGGCCCGACGACGGCGCCCTGCTCGTCGCGTTCCACGAACGTCAGTCGGCCGAGAGCATCTACTACCGGTACTTCTCACCGCGCCCCGTGCTCAGCGAAGCCGACGTGGAACGGCTCACCACCGTCGACCATGTCGACCGGGTCGCGTTCGTCGGACTGATCGGTTCCGCACTGGTGGGTGTGGCCCGCTACGACCGGTACCCGACGACCGAGGTCGCCGAGGTCGCCTTCTTCACCGACGAGGCACAACGCGGACGTGGGGTGGCCACGATCCTGCTCGAATACCTCGCGGCCGCCGCCCGCGAAGCCGGGCTCAGCGGTTTCGTCGCACAGGTCCTGCCCGAGAATCGTCGGATGCTGTCGGTGTTCTCCCGTGCCGGGTTCGACGTGCACAGTGCGTTCAGTGACGGGGTGATCGAGGTCGAATTGGGGATCGAACCGACCGACGAGGCACGTCGACTCGTGTCCGAACGCGCCCAGCGTTCCTACGCGCGTTCGATCCACCGGTTGCTCGCCCCCGGCACCGTCGCGGTGGTCGGCGCGTCCCGTCGCCCCGATGCGATCGGTCATCTGGTGTTCCGCAGCCTGCTCGACAACGGGTTCACCGGCAAGGTCGTGCCGGTCAACCCGAGCGTCGACCACATCGACGGCATCGCCACGATCGATTCGGTCGTCCACAGCCCCGATGACATCGACATCGCGATCATCTGTGTGCCCCGAGCGGCCGTACCCGGGGTCGTCGCCGACTGCGCCCGCCGGCACGTCCACGGGCTGGTGATCATCACCGCCGGGTTCGCCGACGCGGGCCCGGTGGGTGCGACCGCGCAGGACGGTGTCGTCGCCATGGCGCGACGATCCGGGATGCGGGTGCTCGGGCCGAACTCGATGGGTGTGATCAACACCGACCCGGACACCGCCATGCAGGCCACCTTCGTGGAGGTCCGTCCGCGTCCGGGTCGTATCGGGGTGTCCTCGCAGTCGGGGACCCTCGGCGCCGCGATCATCCAACACGCCGCTCGGCGGGGCCTGGGGATCTCCACCTTCGTGGCGTTGGGGAACCAGTCCGACGTGACCAACAGCGACATGCTCGGGTACTGGGAGGACGACGACGCAACCGATCAGGTCCTGCTGTACCTGCAGAGCTTCGGTGACCCGTCCGCGTTCGCCCGCGCCACCCGACGGTTGGCACGCACCAAGCCGGTCGTGGCGGTCAAGTCCGGTGGGTCGCTGCCGCTCGGGGATCCGGGCAGCGGGTTGCCTCCCACCGCGAACGTCGACGTGCTCCTCGCCCAGATCGGGCTGATCCGCGTCGACACGCTCACCGAGTTGCTCGATGTCGCCACCGTGCTGGACCGCCAACCCGTACCGCGGGGGCGACGCCTGGCCATCCTGTCCAACGCGCGGAGCCCCGCCGTGTTGGCCGTGGACGCCGCCCGGGGAACCGACCTGCAGATCGCCGAAGTGCGGGTCGCCGGGCGGGACAACCCGATCGACCTCGGGTTCGACGTGAGCCCGGAGGATTTCGGCGACGTGCTCTCGAAGTTGTGCCGTGACCCCGGGGTAGACGCCGTCGCCGTGGTCTGCACCCCGGTGGTGCCGGGCATGATCGACGCGTTCGACGAACAGATCGTGGCGGCCGCCGCCGGATCGGACGTCCCGGTCGTCGCGACCTATCTGGGCCTGGAGCCACGCACCGTGCCGGCCCGCGCCGCGGACGTTCCGATCTTCGCGTTCCCCGAGTCCGCGGTCCGGGCGCTCGGTCGGATCGCCCGGTACGCGGCCTGGTTGGATCAGGACCCCGGGCGTCTTCCCCACACGGGGCTGATCGACGTCGAGCGGATCGAAGGGGTGCTCGACGAGGTCGGTGAGGGCGGTTGGCTCGAGCACGTCGACGCCGTGGCGCTGCTGGAAGCCGCCGGAGCGACACTCGTGGACCGGCAGCTCGTGTCGAGCCGGACCGAAGCGGTCGCTGCCGCGGACCGGATCGGTTGGCCCGTCGCGTTGAAAGCGGGTGGTCTCGCACGGCCGGCGAAGACCGAGGCCGGTGGCGTCGCCGTCGACGTCCACGGGCCGGACGAACTGGAAGCCGCCTACGACCGCATGCACGCGTTGCTGGGTGGCGCGATGGACCGTTGTGTCGTCCAGGAGATGGCCCGGGCGGGGATCGACGTTCGGATCGGCCTGGCGCGCAGCGACCTGGTCGGTGGCGTGCTCACCCTCGAGGTGGACCGGGCGTTCGTCCCCGAAGGTGTCTCGGTGGCGGTCCAGGTGGTTCCCTGCTCGGACACCGACGCGCGCGCCATGGTGGACACGTCCGGTCTGTCGGGTGCGTTGTCGGACCCGGCCGTCGGTCCGGGGCGCCTCGATGCGGACGGGGTCGCTCGTGCCGTCGACGGGGTCGTGGACCTGCTCCAGCGCCTCTCGGTGCTCGCCGACAGGTTCACCCCGGTCGATGCGGTGCTCCTGGATCCGGTGATCGTGTCCCCCGACGGTGCGGTCGTCACCGATGCCAGGGTGCGGGTGGAGGTGACCTCCGCAGCCGAGGACCTTCCGGTCCGTCGTCTCGGGAACCCGTGAGGGTACCCGACGGGGTCGGACCGACAACGGGTGGTTCGCCCACCGGAAGCCCCACCGGTTCCGCGGGTTCGTCGCGGCCCAACGTCGGATCCCGCCACAGCCACGCCACCGCGACGACCGCGCCGAAGATCATCCCGGTGACGTGCGCCTCCCACGCGATCTGTTCGCCGGGGGTGGTGAAGAACTGCGACGCGAAGAAGAACGACAACACCGCCCAGGCCGGCAGGTACACGACCTGGAACCCGGCTGCGTAGACGACGCTGAGGATCCGCCGACGAGGCTGCAGGACCAGGAACGCCCCCATGATCGCCGCGACCGCACCCGATGCCCCCAACACGGGCAGTGTCTCGTCGGGGCGAACCAGCACGAACGCCAGGAACGCCACGAGACCGCCGGCCAGGAACGTACCGATCACCCCGGCCGCCCCGATCCGGTCCTCGAGACCGCGTCCGAACACCGCGAGGAAGACCAGGTTGCCGATCAGATGGAGCAGGTTCGCGTGCAGGAACAGGGCCGTGACCAGCGGTCCCCAGCGTCCCGCCGCGCCCGTGTCGTCGACACTTGTCGCAGGGAACGTTCCGCACTCCGCGGCGTCGGTGCCGTGGGTCAACCGGCACGGGACGACCGCCCAGCGGTACTCGAAATCCGTGACCTCGCGTGCCTCGAACGCCGCCGTCAGGGATGAATCCGACTCGTTGGACCACTGCATCTGCGACGGTTGGAGGAACGCGAACACCCCGATGCACAGGGCGATCAACGCCCAGGTCCCCGGGCTCGACCGTCGGGAACGGATCTCGTCGTGGAACGGGAACGCCACGGGTCAGAACGGTCCGGGGATCGGGTACGGGGGCGGTGGGGGAGGCGGTGGAACCGACCGGTGCGTGCCGGGCCCTCCCGGTGGCGCCGCCACGTGGGTGCGTCCGGTCGGCACCGGTGTCGCGGAGGGGTGGAATCGTGGGGGGCGGAAGGTGGGATCGACGACCACGGTGCGGGCCAACAGGTCGTGGGGTCCACGGTTCACCGCCGACCATCGGACCCAGACCGCCAGGATCACCTGCAGCGGCGGTATGCACACCAACGGCACGACCACCACAGCTCGCAACAGCGAGCGCGCCGTTCCCGGCCGCTCGCCGGTGGCCAGGTCCACGACCCGGAAGCCGAAGCGTTCGTGGCCCGGGTTCGCGCCGTTACCGGCGACCCGACGGGTCTCGTCGACGACGAGCACCACCACCCATGTCGCGGTCAGCCCGACCCACCACCAGACCGTGCCGCCGAATCCGATCAACACGATCCCGGCGATCGCGATCACCGCGGCCAGGCCGGCGACGTCGTCCACCCGATGTGCGCGGGCGCGTCGCCGCTCGAACAGGTCGGGCACCCGACCCCAACGGGACATGACGTGTCCGTGTCCGGGCCCCCACCAACGCGCCAGTTCGGCCGTGGTGACCGGGTCCGGCGCACCAGCCTGGACGACGACCGTCGCCGAGGCACGGTCGTGGAAACCCCGTCGGTCGGGGGACCACGCGATCGAAACCAGCAACGCGACCGACGCCACGAGCACCACCACCGGTCCCGGAGGCAGCACCGCGTAGCACACCGCCACCGGAACCGTCCGACGAATCGCGGCGGTCCGGTCGGGTGGTCCGCTGCGGTCCAACGACGCGACCCGGATCCCCACCGTCGACATCCCGATCGTGGCTCCGGTCCTGACCAGCATCGCCACTTCGAGGGTGGCGACGAACCCGACGATCAGCACGTCCTGCGCGAGCGGACGACCGTGGGGGCCACCCACGACGACGGCCGCGACCACTCCCAGGGCGATCGCCGAATCGACGAGCCTCGCGAGGACCCGTTGGCCGGTCCGCGCCGACCACGAGTTGACCAGGAATCCGGCCGGCGTGACCGGTCCCGGCACCGGCATCGTCACGAGGCCGAGGGGACCGACCGGATCAGCGGTTGGCGATCGGCACGTACTCGCGGGTGTCGTGGCCGATGTACAGCTGACGTGGCCGGGCGATCCGTTGGTCCTGTTCCAGCAGTTCCTGCCAGTGGGCCAACCATCCCGACACGCGGGGGATCGCGAACAGCACCGTGAACATGTCGATCGGGAAACCCATCGCCTGGTAGATCAACCCGGAGTAGAAGTCGACGTTCGGGTACAGCCGGCGCGACACGAAGTACTCGTCGGACAGCGCGACCTCCTCGAGTTTGAGCGCGATGTCCAACAGGGGGTTCTTACCGGTCACCTCGAAAACCTCGTAGGCGACGTCCTTGATGATGCGGGCGCGGGGGTCGTAGTTCTTGTAGA
>CAZVFF010000153.1:0-6137 GCA_964626395.1 uncultured Iamiaceae bacterium
TGTCCGAAAGGACGTGGGGGTTCAAGTCCCCCCTCGCCCACAGAATCGCTCCGTGACGGCCCGGAACGGGCCGATCCGGGCCGTCAAGATCGGATCGAACACGACGGCGGGCGACGTCGCGTCACGCGGCCCGGTCGAGCGAACCGCAGCAGCACCCGGGGAAGCGGTCACACGGCTCCAGGATCACACCGCGCTCGACGAGACAGCCACATTCGGCACAACGAACCTGCATGTCCCGCACGCTACCGGCCGTGCGGACCGGTCCGAACGCCGCCGCCGGGGAACCGGCCGCTCAGGCGTCGGTGGCGGGGCGGACGTTGATGATGAACTGCTGGTCCTTCGGCGGCGGCGCGCCGCACCCGGCGGGTTCGTCACCGAATATCGTGCCGGTCAGCACGTTGACCTCGTTGAAGTTCATCGTCACGGTCTCGCCGGGGCGCACATCGAACAGGCCCAACATCGCGGTTTCGGAATCGTCGTTGCGGACGCGGATCCGGTCACCGACCTCGATGTCGATCCGTTTGGGGATGACGTCGACCTTCTCACCCATCCGCACCCGGCCCGTGGTGCCGTCGGGGATGACGATCTCGTGGACCTCGCCGTCGCCGGCGGCGTCGTCGTTGTCGATGATGTCAACCGCGACCGAGGTCGTGGTGGCCGCCGACTCGTCGGTTCCCGAATCCGCCGAACAGGAGGCCAGGACCGGCGCCAGCATCAACAGGACCACCGCGACCAGCAGGTTCCGGCGGGGATGACGGGTCGATACGGACACGGGATCTCACTCCTCCACTCGGGCGTCGACGGTGATCGAGCCGGCCTGTGCGAATGCGAAGGTGACCGGGAAGGTGTCACCGACCGTGAGGTCGTCGGCCAGGCCCATCACCATGACGTGCAGACCCCCCGGGACGAACGACACCTCGCCACCCGCGGGGATCGCGACGGTGTCCACGGGCTGCATGGTCATCATCCCCCCACCCGGGGCGTCGTGCCCGCCGTGAGCATCGTCGTCGTGAGCATCGTCGTCGTGAGCATCGTCGTCGTCATGAGCGTCGTGCGGGTCGGCGACCCCGTCGGCGGGGTCGGCCTCGACGGTCTCGTGCATCTCGACCGAATCGGCGAAACCGTCACCGATGGTCACGCCGGTCAGTTCGTCGACGTCGGCCCCACCGTGGATCGTCGCGTACACCGCGGTGGTGCCACCGGCGGTGCCGGGTCGGGCCCACACGTCGGTCACACGGACCGTCCCGTCCGCTCCGGTGTCGTCACCGTCGGAGACCGTCTTCGCGGAACTCCCGCATGCCGCCACGACCAGGGCAAGCACGACCAGTCCGACCAGCGGGGGGGTGCGTCGCAGGTTCATCGCCGTGCTCCTCTCACGCGTCCGCGGTGGGACGCTCGCCGTCCAACAGTCGTTCCAGATCCGCCGTGATCGCCTCGGGGGTCACGCCGTAGGGCCAGGCGAGCACGATCATGCCTTCGTCGTCGATCACGTACAGCTCCGCGGAATGCGCGATCTCCTTGTTGCCCTCGAGGTTGTCGCGACTGGTGAAGTTCGCACCGAACGCGTTCGCCGCTTCGCGCAGTTCCTCCATGTCGCCGGTGCGCAACGCCAACCCGTCGGGGAAGTAGCCCTCCACGTACTCGGCGAGCAGGTCGTCGGAATCCCGCGACGGGTCCACGGTGACCATCGCGACCTGCACCCGGTCCTGGTTCTGCGGTGTCTGGTTCTCGATCGCGGAACGCAGCACACCCAGGGTGAGCGGGCAGATGTCCGGGCAGGTCGCGTAGCCGAAGAACACGATCAGCAGCCCATCGGGGTCGGCGATCATCGTCTCGTCACCGCCGTTCGCGACCGGCAAGGTCACCTCCGAGACGTCCGCGGGCGGGGTCCGGACATAACCGGAGAACTCGGTGGACGAGGCGACCGACGTCGTCGTCGGCTCGGCGGTCGCCTCGCCGCCGCTGCTGCACGACGCCAACAGAACGGCGAGGGCCGTCAGCAGGGAAACGGTCAGGGTTCGGGATCGGGACATCGGGTACCTCGTGCGGCTCGTCGACCAGCGGAAACCTCGATCCAACACCCCCGAGACTACCCGCGAACGGTGCGCACCGGGTGGTCGCGGACGTGGGATTTCCGGCACATGCGGGGCCTCCGGACAACCGCTGTCCGTTGCCACCCGAACGTCGGGGTCACGGCACCCTCACGGTCACGGACCGGTCGAGATCACGCAGCTTCATCCACCGCCGCCACTGGGTCGCCGACAGCGGCGCATCGGAGAACAGCGGCGGGTCGTCGACCCCCCGGGTCGTGTACCAGGCGGCGACGACGGCCACGAACGCGGGGTCGCCGAGCAGCGCTTCGACCCGATCGCCCCGGGCATCGAGCACCCGACGGAAGGGCTCCGCGAACACCGGTTCGGCGTCATCGGCCAACAGGTGGTCGAACTCGGCTTCCGCAGCGGACGACAGAACGATCCGGTCCACCGATGCCAACCAGCGCGCCAGGGTCTCGTCGAGACCGGCCACCTCCTCACGTTCCCGATCGGTGAGGAACGACCCCGAGAACACCATTTCCCCGGCGCGGGCGTGCGCGGTGTCGGAGTCCACCTCGACCACCAGGGTTCCGGCCGTGTCGGCGGGACACGCCGCCCGGCTGCCGTCGCTGAGCAACCATTCGGAGCGGTAGCAGGTCGGCACCCCGGCCTCGGTCAGACGCAACGCCAGCGCCGCGGAGAACACGTGTGCGCGGAAGCTGGTCGCAGCCAGCTCGAACGTCCCCCGACCGGCCAACCGCCCGGGCACCGTCCGGTTGATCTCGTCGACGATCCGGTTCGTACGCGCATCGGTGCCGTAGCCGTCGGCCGCCACCGGCAGGTTCGCGACGGTGCAGACGACCACCAGGACCAGTGCAGGTCCCGCCGCGGCCCACACCATGCGTCCACGGGCGAGCCGCACCAGGTTCACCACGACCGCGAACCACACGAACATCGCGACCGCCCACGAGGCCCGGATGTACCCCATCGGTGGACCGATGCTCAGGTAGTTCGGTGCCGAACGGGTCGTGACGACCGAAACCGCGACCGCGACGCCGGCCACGATCAGCAACCACAGCCCGGTGCGGTCGCGGCGCCGATGGGCGACGATGCCCAGGCCGACCAGCGCACCCACGACGACCACCCACAGGACCAGGTCGTGGAGCGTCAGGTGGGGCCCGACGTACCACCCGGTGGGACGTTTCGCGAAGTCCGGGTTGTCCAGGGATCCCCGGAACCAGAACGGCGGCCGACCGATCACCGACATCGTGTCGTGCGCGGCGCTCCACCAGGTCGCGGTGACGGGCCGTTCGGCGCCCACGTTCGCGAACAGTTGCCACAGGTTCCCCGGCCGCACGGTGAGTTGTTGGACGATCGTCGGGATCCACATCACCACGGTGATCGCACCGGCCACGATCACCCCCCGCCACATCCGACGTCGGCGAGGCACGGACGCCTCGCCCTCGTGTCGTTCACGGCGGAACCACAGGATCGACCCCACCACCGCGCACGCCACGAGCACCGGGACGGTGACCACGAGCACGAGATGGTCGAGCCACAGGAAATTGGCGACCAACGCGAGCACCGGCGCAGCCACCGGATCGCCGTCGGCGACCGCCCACACCGCGATCAGCAGGGTGGCGGTCGGGACGAGGACCATCTCCATCGGGATCGGTGTGATCAGGAAGCCGCTGCCCACCGACCAGACGAAGGTCGCCAGGAAGCCGATCCCGACCAGCGCCTCCACCGGACGTAACCGGCGCAGCAACAACCAGCCGGCCAGCACGATCCACAACGTGTTCAGGATCCCCATCGCGACCAGTGGCCCCCACACGGTCCCGAGCACCCGTGTCGGCAACGCGATCACGTAGAGCTGCCACGCACCGGGGAAGTACACGTCGGTCCCGCCCTGGGATCCCCCGGCGGCGGACATGCCCGCCAGCGGGAACGGGCCGTCGAACACGTCCAGGGCCCGGAGCACGGTCTCGGCCCCGTCCGCGTAGGGGTACAGGCCCCCCACACCGGCGCGGACCACCGCGACCCACACCGGGACGACCACGACGACCAGGGCCGCCCATCCCAGGCGGCGTAGCAGCGCATCGCGGTCGACCGCGGGGTCGGTTCCGTCCCCGGTCGGCCCGTCGGACCCCCGGGACGCACCGGGCACCTCCACCTCAGGGAACACCGCTGCCCCGGTCCGCGGCGACGACGGCGGTGTCCACACGCGTCTGGGCACGACACACCGTCACACCCCACACGATGCCCAGGACCGTACCGACGGCCACGTCGGTGAACCAGTGCACACCCAACACCAGACGTGACGCCGCGATGCACAGACCCACCGCGACCGCCACGATCCACGGCCACCGACCACCCCGACGCAACACGACGAGCCCGGCCACGGCGATGAACACCGCGATCGGGCCGGTTCCGTGCCCCGACGGGAACGACCAGGACGTCTCGTGGATGCCGACCAACGCGTCCGGTCCCGGATGCACCGCACTCGGCGGACGAGGCCGGTGGATCACCAGACGGACCACGAAAACCGTCACCTCGGCCCCCAGGTAGGCCACGAAGGGTCCGAGCACCGACCAGCGCACCACGCCCCGTCGGCGTCCGACCAGGACCGCGATCGCGGTCCCCGTCACGACGAGCACGCCGAGCACCGGCGCGTCGAAGACGAACGCCAACACCCGGGAGATCCCCACCAGTCCGGTCCGGTGGGCGACGAACCAATCGTGGATGGCGATGTCGGTGGCACGCGCCGGGCCGGTGCCGTCGCGGCCGACCAGGACCAGTCCCGCCACGACCCCCACCACCTGCAGGCCGAACCAGACCGTCGCCAGGACGATCACGACCCGGGTCGCGGCGCCGGGAAGCTGCAACCGTTTCCACGAATCACGCCCGGGACCGTCCACGACGTGACAGGCTAGGGAGATCCACGAGGTCGTCGGAACCGGGCCGGGCCCGCGACGCCGAGTCGTCCAGGGAGGACCATGACACCCACGGGACAGACCCCAGCCGGTTGGTACGCCGATCCGGCCGGACGTTACGTGCACCGTTGGTACGACGGCCGCGACTGGACCGCACACGTCGCGGGTGCCGACGGGTCCACCGGAACCGATCCGGCGTGGTCGTCCGCGGCGACGACGCCGGCCCACGGTCACGCCGCGGGAGTCGGATCGACCCCCATCGGTGGGTCGGTGTCGAACGTCGTGGGTCCATCGCTGATCACGGCGATCGTGGGTGCCGCGCTGTTGCTCGTCGGCGCGGCGGCACTGCCCTGGGTCTCGTTCTCCGGCTTCGGCGGCTCGTTGGATCTGTCGTTGGCGGATCTGATCACCACCGAGGACACCGGGCTGTTCATCACCTCGCGGATCTTCTGGGGTGGCGCCGTGATCGGTCTGCTGTTGCTCGCCGCGGCCTCGGCGATCGCCGCACCGTTCAAACCGGCCTTGCGGATCCCCGCGTTCTTGATCGGGCTGATCGCGTTGGCGTGGCAGTGCTCGGCCACGCTGATGACGATCGGCCGTGACTGGGACGACTCACTCCACGTGGAGTTCACGTGGTTCGACGGTTGGGGCATCGGCCTCTGGGTCACCACGATCGGTCTGGTCGTCGTCACCGTCGCGAGTCTGCTCCCCCCTGCCGGCGACCACCGCTGACTCGCCGCGACCTTCCCGACCTCGGTCCGGGGCCCGGATGGCGCGGGGCAGGGTCACCCCGCCCGACGCGCCGACTCCGCCGCGGTGACGTCCGCACGACCGGCTCGGGCCGCCGACTGCACCAGCAGATCCACGATCCTCGTGGCGACCGGAACCGGCAGACGGGCGAGGTGCCGGTCCACCGCAGCGCCCCGACGTTCGAACCGGTCCTGCGATCCGTTGCGTGCCAGCGCGTCACGCGCGAATGCCCAGATCCGGGCGGTCGCGCCGACGGGTGCGTCCTCGGGCGGATCCAGGTCGTACTTGCGCTCGAAACGGGCCCGGGCCCGACCCGATGCGTACGCCCGCCGCACCCGGATCGCCGTCGTGGTCGCCGCGGCGAGATGGGTCACCTCGAGATCGTCGCGCAGGATCACCGGCACGCCGAGACGCCACAGCC
>CAZVFF010000154.1:0-3841 GCA_964626395.1 uncultured Iamiaceae bacterium
CGGCCCCCCGGTGGGCGAGTTGCCACACGAACGCGTCGGCCAACGCCTGCCAGGACGCCTCGATGACGTTCTCGGACACCCCGATCGTCGACCAGGTGTGTTCGCCGTCGGTCGAATCGATCAGCACCCGGGTGACCGCGCCCGTGCCCGAAGACGAATCCAGTACCCGGACCTTGAAGTCGATCAACAACAGGTCGTCGACCACGGGGTAACGGTGACGGATCGCGGCACGCAGCGCGTTGTCGAGCGCGTTGACCGGGCCGTTGCCCTCCCCCACCGCGGCGAACCGGTCGCCGTCGACCCACACCTTGACCGTCGCTTCGCACTCGACGGACGCCTCGTGCTCGCCGTCGCCCGGGTCGGTTCCGGCAGCTGCCGGCAACCGGTGGTAGGTGGTCACGCGGTAGCCCTCGGTCCGGAAGAACGACGGACGCCGTCCGGTCACCTCGAGCATCAACAACTCGAGCGAC
The DNA here is from genome assembly GCA_964626395.1 of uncultured Iamiaceae bacterium. Classification (GTDB taxonomy): domain Bacteria; phylum Actinomycetota; class Acidimicrobiia; order Acidimicrobiales; family Iamiaceae; genus JAFDWI01. The sequence continues at coordinate 471 of CAZVFF010000154.1, forward strand.
GCGTCGGCCGCTTCGTACACGAAACCGGCCGCCTCACGTCGCTTCAGCTCGTCGCTCAACGCGGTCGCGGCACGGTCGTCGAGGTCCACGCCGAGCTCGGCGGCCTTCATCGCCATCCCGGACCGTCCACCCAGGTCCGACACCAGCACCCGGGTGGTGTTGCCGACCACCTCGGGTTCGACGTGCTCGTAGGACACCCCGCCGACCCGTCCGACCGCGGAGGTGTGCAGCCCGCCCTTGTGCGCGAACGCGGAGGCACCCACGTAGGGGTCCGCCGGGTGCGGCGGCAGGTTGACCAGTTCGGCCACGTGACGGGACACCGAGGTGAGTCGCCCCAGGTGCCCGTCGGGAAGACACCGGATCCCGAGTTTGAGTTCCAGGTTGGGGATCACCGTCATCAGGTTCGCGTTGCCGGTCCGCTCGCCGTAGCCGTTGACCGTGCCCTGGACCTGGCCGGCACCGGCGAGCACGGCGGCGACCGAGTTGGCCACGGCGCTGCCGGTGTCGTTCTGGGTGTGGATCCCGATCTGCACGTCGGTGCCGAACGCGGCGTGGACCGCTGCGGTGATGGCCGCCACCTGGTGGGGCAGGGATCCGCCGTTGGTGTCGCACAGCACCAGCGCGTCGGCGCCGGCGATCGCCGCGGCCTCCAGCACCCGCAGGGTGAACTCGGGGTTCGCCCGGTAACCGTCGAAGAAGTGTTCCGCGTCGAAGAACACCCGCAGCCCGGCACCTTTGAGGAACCGGACCGAGTCGGCGACCATCGCCACGCCCTCGTCGGCGTCGACCCGCAGGGCCTCGGAGACGTGGAACTCCGAGGCCTTACCGACGATGCAGACGGTTCCCGTTCCCGCTCCGACCAGTGCGGTCAACGTCGGGTCCGAATCGACCTTGCCGCGGGGGCGGCGGGTGGATCCGAACGCGACGAGCTCCGCGTTCGACAGTTTCAACTCGGTAGGCGCCCGACGGAAGAACTCGGCGTCCTTGGGGTTCGCCTGGGGGTAGCCCCCCTCGATCCACCGCACACCCAACCACTCGAGCTGTTCGGCCACGCGGAGTTTGTCGTCCACCGACAACGAGATCCCCTCGAACTGGGAACCGTCCCGCAGCGTGGTGTCGAAGATGTCGACCGCGCTCGGTGGCGCGGCCGCATCATCGGACATGTTCGACCCAGTCCGAATACCGGTCGATCTCCCCCTTCGCGGCCGCCGAGTACTCGTGCGCGATCGCCAGCGTCATGTCACCCGGGCACGGGATGGCCCGTTCGTCCACCGAGTTGACCGCGGCGATCTCCGCGGCGGAACCGCAGAGGAACATCTCGTCGGCCAGGTACAGGTCGCTGCGCGACAGCTCACCCATGACGCACTCGTGGCCCAGGTCGGCGGCGATCCGCATGACCGAGTCCTGGGTGATGCCCTCGAGCGCGCCCGATGACAGCGGCGGCGTGATGAGCTTGCCGTGACGTGCCACGAAGATGTTCTCGCCGGTGCATTCGGAAACCATGCCCTGGCGGTTCAACAGCAACGCCTCGTCGTAGCCGGCTTTGAGGGCCTGGACCTTCGCGAGCGACGAGTTGACGTAGTTCCCGGTGGTCTTCGACGCCGGCGGCATGATGTTGTGGTCGTGACGCTGCCAGGACGAGATCTGCAGCCGGATGCCCTTCGTGAGCCCGTCGTCGCCCAGGTACGCACCCCACGGCCAGCAGGCGATGACCACGTCGACCGAACACGGGATCGTGTTGAGCCCCATCTCCCCGTAGCCGTAGTAGGCGATCGGCCGCACGTACGCGCCGTCCAGACCGGAGGCGTCGACGACCGCCTTGGACGCCTCGATCAGTTCCTCCACCGAGTAGGGCAGGTCCATCATGAGGATCTTCGCGGAGCGGTGCAGGCGCTCCATGTGGTCGGTCAGCCGGAAGATCGCCGGGCCGTCCGCCGTGGGGTACGCCCGCATGCCCTCGAACACGCCGGTGCCGTAGTGCAGGGTGTGGGTGAGCACGTGGGTGGTGGCGTCCTCCCAGTCGACGAGCTCGCCGTTCATCCAGATCTTGGCGGTGGGCGTGATGGGCATCGGGGGTTCTCCTGGTACGTGGGCGTGCTCGGAACGATCGTATGCAGCGCTGTCAAATACGGGCGATGACCGCTGCGGCGACCTCGACGGTCGATCCGGTCAACCCGTCGGGGTCCGCGCAGGCGGCGCGAATCTTCGCGGCGGCGGCTTCCTCTCCGAGGAACTCGAGCATCATCGCGGCGGACAGGATCGCCGCCAACGGGTTCGCCTCGTTGCGTCCGGCGATGTCGGGGGCCGAACCGTGCACCGGTTCGAACATCGACGCGGTGGTTCGTGTCGGGTTCAGGCACCCCGACGCGGCCAGACCGATCCCACCGGTGACCGCGCCACCCAGGTCGGTGAGGATGTCGCCGAACAGGTTGTCGGTGACGATCACGTCGTAGCGTTCCGGGTCGGCGACCAGGTGGATGCAGGCCGCGTCGATGTGGTCGTAGCCGGTGGTGATGTCGGGGTGGTCGGCGGCGACCTCGTCGAAGGTGCGCTGCCACAGGTCCCCCGAGAAGGTCAGCACGTTGGTCTTGTGCACCAGTGTGCACCGTTTCGCCGGGCGGGTGGCCGCCAGTTCGAACGCGTAGCGGATGCACCGTTCCACACCGTGGCGGGTGTTGACCGAACCCTGCGTGGCGATCTCGTGGGGCGTGCCCCTACGCAGGAACCCGCCTTCGCCGGCGTACATGCCCTCGGTGTTCTCCCGCACGACGACGAAGTCGAGCTTCCCGTCGGGGGACCGGAACGGCCGCAGGTTGATGTACTGGTCCAGGGCGAAACGCATCTTGAGCAGCAGGCCCCGCTCGATCACGCCGGGGGCCACGTCGGGGGTGCCGACCGCGCCCAGCAGGATCGCGTCGTAACCACCGATCTCGGCCAGGGTGTCGTCGGGCAGGATCGTGCCGTCACGCAGGTACCGTTCCCCGCCCAGATCGTAGGTGGTGGTGTCCAGCTGCACGCCGGTCGCGGCGACCACGTCGAGGGCCGCGGGGACGACCTCCCGGCCGATACCGTCTCCGGGAACGACTGCGATGCGATGGGGCACTTGGGACTCCTGGGGTACTCGACACGGCGGTTCGCCGATCCGACCGACCCAAGGTACGCGCCGTTCGGGCATCGGAGCGACCCGGGGCCCGATGCGTGTGCACCGCCGCGCCACCCCCGGGTCCGGTGGATCTGCCACGATTGGACGATGCCGCCGGGGTCCCGTCACCGATGAAACGCAGACCGCGCGCCCCGGCGAAGCGCATCGTACCGTTCCGGGAACACGTCGGGCGGGGCCTGTGGGCGGCGTCGGTCGCCGCGACGGTGGC
>CAZVFF010000154.1:3851-6099 GCA_964626395.1 uncultured Iamiaceae bacterium
CCGGTGGCCGCGGTCGCGACCGGTGGTGCGCTGATCCTCTACGGACACGCCCACCGCGACGACCCGTCGGCGTGGTGGGCGTTCAGCGGCGACCCAGCCAGTGCACAGGAGGTGCTGGGCACGATCGCGACGGCCGAGTTGACCTTCACGGGTCTGGTGTTCTCGATCATGATCGTGGCGTTGCAGCTGGCGAGCAGCCAGTTCTCGCCGCGGGTGATGCGGACGTTCCTGCGCGATCGTGGGACCCACGTGACCCTCGCCGTGTTCGTCGGCACGTTCGTCTACACCCTGACGGTGCTCCAATCGGTCCGGGAACGGGACGCCTCGGGCGCGCCGTTCGTACCCGGTGAGGCGGTGAGCATCGCGGTGGTGCTCGCGGTGGTCACGCTGTTGACGTTCGTGTACTTCGTGTACCACATCGCGTCGTCGATCCAGGTCGTGTCGATCATCGAGTCGGTCGCCCACGAGACCCGCGGCGCGATCGACCGGCGGTTCCCCCCACCGGTGCCCACCGATCGTGTCGGCACCCTGACGGCCGACGATCTGGCCGTCGTACGCGCCGACGCGCTCGCCGCGGTCGCGCACCGTCCGGTGGCGACGCTCGGTGCCCACACCCCCGGGGTGCTCACCGACGTCGACGCCGAGGCACTGATCGACCTCGCGATCCGCCACGACGTGACGATCGAGGTGCTCCCCACGTGGGGTGCCTACGTCCCCACCGACTCCCCCCTGCTGCGGATCCACGGGTCCGGCCTGCCCGACACGGCGGGTTCGCTGCATCGCCACGTGGCGATTGCCAAGGAACGGACCATGAGCCAGGACGTGGAGTTCGGGTTCCGACAGCTCGTCGACATCGCCGCGCGTGCGGCATCACCGGCCGTGAACGATTCGACGACCGCCGTCCAGGCCCTGGAACGGATCCACGACCTGATGCGCCGCCTGGCGGTGCGGCCGTTCCCCGAGGGGATCCACCGTGTGGACGGCACGATCCGTCTGGTGCTCCCCACGCCGTCCTGGGACGACTTCGTCCAGTTGTCCTTCGCCGAGATCCGGTCCTACGCCGAGGACTCCCTCGCGGTGGCTCGAGCCCTGCGGGCGGTGCTGGAGGACCTGGTGACCCTGGCATCACCGGAACGACAGGTCGCCCTGTACCTGATGCTGGGTGAGTGGCGCCGCACGGTGGAACGGGGCTTCGCCGAACCCGCCGACCGGGAACGGGCCGGCACCGAATCGGCGCGTCGCACGATCGACGCCGCACCGGACAGTCTGGAACTGTGACCGGCGCCGACCTGCCGTGGATGCCCCCGGCGCGCCACGTCCGCCTGGCCGGACGGCAAGAGCTCCTCGTCCGGGATTCGGGCGGCGACGCCCCCACCCTGGTGCTGCTCCACGGCTGGATGGCCACGGCCGATCTGAATTTCGGCTTCCAGTATCGTGCGCTCGCACGCGACTTCCGGGTGGTGGCGTTCGACCAGCGGGGTCACGGCCGGGGGTTGCCGACCGGATGGCGTTTCGACTTCCGTACCTGCGCCGACGACGTGGCGGCGGTCCTCGACGCCCTCGGCATCGATCGGGCGATCGCCGTCGGGTATTCGATGGGTGGGCCGGTCGCGCTGCGTTTCGCCGAACGCCATGCTGAACGGACGGCGGGTCTGGTGTTGTGCGCGACCTCCGGCGCGTTCAACCATTCGCCGGTGCGACGGGTGGTGTACGGCGGCTTCACGCCACTGGTGGGACTGGCCGGGTTGGTCCCGGACAACGGACTGCGGCGTTCAGCACGGGCACGGTTCATCTCGCGACGCGCCGACGGCCCGCGTGCGGACTGGATCGCCGAGCAGCTCGCCCCCAGTGACGTGGCGGCGATCGGCAAGGCCGGGATCGCGCTCGCCCGTTTCAACGCGTACCCCTGGTTGGGGGCCATCTCCACGCCGACCGTGTCGGTGTGCACCGTGGACGACACGCTGGTCGCACCCGGCTCCCAGCGAGCCCTGGCGCGAAGCCTCGGTGCCGTGACCACCCTGGAGACCACCGGCGGGCACACCACCTGCTTCGATCACCCGGACCGGTTCACCCCGGTGCTGGCCGACGCGTGCACCGCGGTGGCCCGAGGTGCGGACACCCCGGTACGATCCTGAGGATCATGGCTGAAACGACCGAACTGTCCCAGGGTGCCTTCGACCGCCTGAAGGCGGAGTACGACGATCTGACGACCCGGGGCCGGATCGACATCGCCCGCAAGATCGAGACC
>CAZVFF010000155.1:0-6057 GCA_964626395.1 uncultured Iamiaceae bacterium
CATCGGATCGGCCCGGTGGTGGGCCGTGAACGCGTCGATCACCCGGGCACGGGTCTCGGCCGGGTCGATCACGTCGTCGATCTCCAGGTGGGCGGCGACGTTGACGGCACGGCCGTGTTCGTACGCGAGCGCGACCATCTCGTCGAAGGTGCGTTCCCGTTCGGTCGGGTCCTCGATCGCGTCCAGTTCGGTACGGAAACCGAGCCGTACCGCGCCTTCCAGGCCCATCCCACCGAACTCGCCGGTCGGCCACGACAGCGTGAACGCGCCGGCCCGGAAGCTGCCGCCCGCCATGGCCTGGGCACCCAGGCCGTAGCCCTTGCGCAACACGACGGTGCCGAAGGGGACCCGCATCGCCGCCGCGCGGACGAACATGCGGGCGAAGTGGCGCACCTGGGCGGTCTTCTCCGCCTCGGGTCCCACCATGAACCCGGGGGTGTCGCACAGGAACAGCACCGCCAGCCCGTGGGCGTCGCACAGCCCCAGGAACCGTGCCGCCTTGTCGGCGGCGTCGGTGTCGATGGCGCCACCCAGATGGGCCGGATCGTTGGCGATGACGCCGATGGGTCGACCTTCCAGGCGGGCGAGCGTCGTGATCATCCCGACGCCGAAGCCGCTGCGCAGTTCCAGGGTCGATCCGGTGTCGCACAACCCGTCGATCACGGCGCGCACGTCGTAGATCTGCTTGCGGTTCTCCGGCACGAGGTCCCGCAGGGCCATCTGGTCGGCGGCGGCCCAATCGGCCACGGGACCCTGGAAGAACCCGAGGTGACGCTTGGCGAGCGCGACCGCCTCGGCGTCGTCGGCGGCGACCAGGTCGATCACGCCGTTGGCGATCTGCACGTCGACGGGGCCGATGTCCTCGGGGCGATACGAGCCCAGGCCGCCACCTTCGATCATCGCCGGCCCGGCCATGCCGATCGTCGCGTCGGGCGTGGCGATGATCACGTCACAGCACCCGAGCAGGGCGGCGTTGCCCGCGAAGCACCGGCCGGATGCGATCCCCACGGTGGGGACCCGCCCCGACAGCCGCGCGAACAGCTCGAAGGCGCGGGTGTCCAGACCCGAGACGACCGGGACGTCGGTGTCCCCGGGGCGACCCCCTCCACCCTCGGCGAACAGCACCACCGGCACGCCCAGGTCCGCGGCCAGTTCGAACAGTCGGTCCTTCTTGTGGTGGTTCCGCCAGCCCTGGGTGCCGGCGAGCACCGAGTAGTCGTAGGCCGCCACCGCGCACGGCTGCCCGTTCACCCGACCCAACCCGGTGATGAGCCCGTCGGCCGGGGTCTCGGCCTCCAGTTCGGTCCGGCTGCGACGCCGCTCCTGTGCGGCGTAGGCCAGGCCGCCGTATTCGTGGAAGGAACCGTCGTCGCACAGGTCGGCCACGTTCTCCCGCGCGGTGCGTCGCCCCCGGTCGTGGATCTTCGCGATCCGTTCCGGGCGGGCGGCATCGGCGAGCCGGGCACGGGCGGTTGCCAGGCGTTGCAGGTCGGTTCGTTCGTCCGGGTGCCGGTGTGTCGATCCCGGTTGCGGTCCGGATGTCGCGGTGTCGGTGGCGCCGAGGTCGGTGGGGACCAGACCCACCAGGGGGGTCCCCGGTTCGACCCGGTCGCCGGGTTCCACGAGGAGCGCCGTGACCCGCCCGTCGTGTGGGGCCACCACGGGCTGTTCCATCTTCATCACCTCGAGCACGACGACGGTCGCGCCACCCCGGACCGGCTCGTCGACGGTGACCCGCACCGTGGCCACCGTCGCGGCCATGGGTGCGACGATCGTGGTCTCGTCGGGTTCGGTGTTCGGCATCGCCCACACCTAGCACACGGTCGTGGTCGCACCGGGCGGGGGTTCCGGCCGGTTCAGAACAGACGCAGCTCGTTCGATTCGATCCCGCGCAGCTCGTCGTAGTCGACCTCGAGGGTGTCGATCTGCCGGTCGTGGGCCAGCACCTTGGCCTGCGGTTTGATGATCTGGGCGACGAACATGCCCCGCACCGGTCGCAGCCGCGGGTCGCGGTTGAGGAAGTCGAGGTAACGCGTGAGTTGTTCCACCCCGTCGATCTCCCCGCGGCGTTTCACCTCGATGGCCACGGTCGTGCCGTCCGCGGCCTTGCACAGCAGATCGACCGGGCCGATGTCGGTCGGGTACTCGCGCCGTACCAACGACAGCTCCAGCACCGATTCGGCGTGTTCGGCCAGCAGTTCCTGCAGGTGGGCTTCGACGCCGTCCTTCTCCAGGCCCGGGTCCGGCCCGAACGTGAACGACGAGTCGTCGAGGACCTCGGCCAGGCGGATGATCAGGTGTTCGCCTTTGGGGTTCGTGACCGTCCAGGTCGCCCCCTCGTCGGATTCGACGAGCCGGTTGGGGGCGTTCATCCAGTTCAGTGGTTTGTAGGCGCCACCGTCGGCGTGGATCGCGACGCAGCCGTCGGCTTTGACCATGATCAGGCGGACCGCTTCGGGCAGGTGGGCGGTGAGCCGTCCGACGTAGTCGACGGTGCATCGGGCCACGACCAGGCGCATCAGCGGGCCTTCGCTTTGCGGGAGCGTTCCATGCGTTTGCGGATCAGCATGCGTCGTTCCTGCAGGTCCCGGTAGGTGAGCGAGTCGGTGACGGTCGGGTCCACGCCGTAGCCGGCCTTGATCCCGTCGAGGTCCATCGTCCAGCCGTTCATCAGCTCACCCAGGTCGCGTTCCAGACGGTCGGCGTGGCGGGTGGAGAAGGTGGTGGTGATCCCGGCGAGTTCGGCGAAGATGTCCAGGTCCGGTGCGAGGGTGGCGATCGCCCCGTCCAGGAACACCATGTTCTTGATGAACAACATGAGGGTTTTGGGCATGCGCGCGCCCAGTCCCAGCAAAGCTTTGATGACGCGCTGCATCTCGCCGGTGAGGGCCTCGGGTGACATCCCGGTCAGGTCCACGGCTGCCTGGTCGAGACCGAGTTCACGGATGACCTCGCCCACGTCGGTGTCGGCGGGTAGCGCGCCCAGGTCCCGCAACGCGGTGATCTGGCCCTCCAGGTTGTTGGCGGTGGCGGCCATGACCAGTTGCAGGAACGCGAGACGTTCGGGGGTGTCCAGCCGCCCGGTGATCCCGAAGTCCAACAACGCGGTGCGGCCGTCGTCCATGACCAGCAGGTTGCCCGAGTGCAGGTCGCCGTGGAAGACCCCCTCGAGCATGCAGCCCTCGAGGAACGCGATCATGCCGGTGCGGATGACGTTTTCGGTGTCGATCCCGGCGGCGATGATCCCGGCGGCGTCGCCGAACGCGAAACCGTCGATGCGTTCCATGACCAGCATGCGCCGGGTGACCAGTTCGGGGTGGGGTCGGGGGATCACCCAACCGCGTTCGTCCAGGTCCGCCAGCGCCCGGGCCACGTCCAGCATGTTCTCGGCCTCGAGGCGGAAGTCGAGTTCCTCGACGATGGTCTCGGCGAACAACTCGACCAGGGCGGGTGGGTTGGCGAGTGCGGCGATCGGGATCCGGCCGATCAGCAGCGGTGCGATCCAGGACATGACACGCAGGTCGCGATGTACCAGGGTCGCAACGTCGGGGCGTTGGACCTTGACCACGACGTCCTCGCCGGTGCGCAGCGTCGCCGCGTGCACCTGGGCGATCGAGGCCGCTGCGATCGGGGTGGTGGAGATGTGGGAGAAGACCTCGTCGAGGTCACAGCCCAGCTCCTCGGTCAGGACCCGTTCGACCACGCTGAACGGTTCGGCGGGGACCTGGTCACGACACTTGCGGAACTCCGCGACGAGCGGTTCGGGGAAGATGCCTTCACCGGAGGAGATGATCTGGCCGAGCTTGATGTAGGTCGGGCCGAGCGCTTCGGCGGCTTCGCGCAGGCGTCGGGCGAGACCGGCGGTCGTGCGTTCACGGAACCGCCAGCCGGCGAGCGCGACACCCACGTGGCGGGTGACCTTGCCGATCCGGCGTGCCGGTGGCAGTAGGCGCCGGCGGGTGAGGTCCGGGACCCGTGCTTCGACCCGTCGACGTACCCGGTCCAGACCACGCCGCCACGGCAGGCCGTCGGGGTCGGTGATCCGCCACGGGCCGTCGTCGGTGAACGCGCCCAGCGCGAGGTCCGAGGTCATCGTGCCCGATCCTGTCACCGGTGGGGTCACCGCGTCCTGCCACGGGCGTGGGGTTCGAGCAGTTGCAGGGTGACCGCGGCCAGTTCGGGACGGCAGATCACCAGGTCGGGTAACCACGGCACGCCGGTGTTGTACTCCAACGGAGATCCGTCGAGGCGTGAAGTGTGCAGGCCGGCGGCACGGGCGACGCCGATCGGTGCCGCGGAGTCCCATTCCCACTGGCCGCCCGAGTGCACGTACGCGTCGGCGGCGCCGAGCACGACCATCATCGCCTTGGCCCCGGCGGATCCCATCGGGACCAACGTCCCGTTCAACCCGCGGGCCAGGTCGTCGACCCACGCCGGTGGACGGGATCGGGACACCGCGATCCTCGGCGCCGCCGGTCCGTCGGGCACGGGTGCCGGGGTCGGGTCCATCGTGAGCAGCAGCTTCTGGGCGGGCAGCGCCACGGCAGCGGCGGTCGGTTGGTGGTCCTCGACCAGGGCCACGTGGACCGCCCAGTCGCCGCGGCGGCGTTCGCCGTATTCGTTGGTTCCGTCCAACGGGTCGACGATCCAGACCCGGTCGGCGGCGACCCGTTCCGGGGCGGGATCGCGGCGGGCGTCGGGGGATTCCTCGGACAGGACGACGTCGTCGGGAACGGCGCGGGCGAGCTCCTCCATCAGGAACTCGTGCGCGTGGCGGTCGCCTTCGGCACGCAGCCGTGCCGGTCCCGCGCCGTCGCCGAGCAGTCGTTCGCGCAGCTCGACCAGCAGCGCACCGCAGTCGTGGGCCAGTCGTGCGGCGAGTCGGTGGTCGTCGTCGGTGGCCATCGCCTCAGTCTGCCCGATCGTCCCGCGGAATCCCCGAGCCCCACCGCCTCCCCGACGAAATTCGGAGCATCCCGGCCCACCGGTGACGGAAACGCTCCGAATTTCGGGTCAGTGGGGGATGGGCTTGTAGCGGATCCGGTGGGGCTGGTCGGCGGCACCGCCGAGCTCGCTGCGACGCCACGCCTCGTACTCGGAGAAGTTCCCCTCGAACCAACGCACCGTCGAGTCGCCCTCGAAGGCCAGGATGTGCGTGGCGATCCGGTCGAGGAACCACCGGTCGTGGCTGATGACCACGGCACAGCCCGCGAAGGCCTCCAGGCCGTCCTCCAACGCGCGCAGGGTGTCGACGTCGAGGTCGTTGGAGGGTTCGTCCAACAACAGCACGTTGCCGCCCTCGGTGAGGGTCTTGGCCAGATGCACCCGGTTGCGTTCCCCACCCGAGAGCACCCCCACCGGTTTCTGCTGGTCCGAGCCGGTGAAATTGAACGATGCCACGTACGCACGGCCGTTCACCTCGCGACCGGCGATGTCCAGGGTGTCCTTTCCGCCGGTGATCTCGTCGTAGATCGTGGCCTCGGCGTCGAGCGTCCGGTTCTGGTCCACGTAGGCCAGCTGCACGGTGTCGCCGATCCGCAGGTTCCCCGCGTCGGGCTGTTCCTGGCCGACGAACATCTTGAACAGGGTCGACTTGCCGGCGCCGTTGGGGCCGATCACCCCGACGATGCCGGCGGGCGGCAGCGAGAAGGACAGGTCGTCGATCAACAGCCGGTCGCCGAAGCCCTTGGTGAGCCCCTCGGCCTCGATGACGACGTCCCCGAGGCGTTGGCCGGCGGGGATCTGGATCTGCAGTTTCTCGGTGCGCCCCTCGGCGGCCCGTGACTCGGCGAGCAGCTTTTCGTACGCGTTCAGTCGTGCCTTGCCCTTGGCCTGACGGGCTTTGGGGGACATCCGCACCCACTCCAGCTCGCGACGCAGGGTGCGGGCCCGGGACGAATCGGCCTTGTCCTCCGCGGCGAGGCGCGCCTCCTTCTGCTCCAACCAGCTCGAGTAGTTTCCCTTGAACGGGATGCCGCGACCGCGGTCCAGTTCCAGGATCCACCCGGCGACGTTGTCCAGGAAGTACCGGTCGTGGGTGACGGCGACCACGGTGCC
>CAZVFF010000156.1:0-6053 GCA_964626395.1 uncultured Iamiaceae bacterium
GGCCCCGATGCTTCCCACAGTCTGAGTCCACCCCGCAGCTTGCGGCGGCGTGATCAGCCCTCCAACTCGTAGGTCGTGATTGTGAACCAGATGTCGCTGTATGCCTCGAGCTGGTCGGACCCGGAGACGTCAAAATTCCCGATCCGAGGCGGTGGCGTCTTTGAAAGGCCGACCAGCGCGAACGATTTGAATCCGGAATCCTCAACCACGTGGGCGGCTCGTACAAGATCACCATCGCGTGGGGTCGTCAGCCACCGATGCGCTCCGTAGGTGGCTCCGCCTTCCCGCGGATAGAACGCCAAGCCGCGTTCCGCGACGAGCACTGGTTCGGTGCGCTCGTTCAACGCGATGAACGCCTCGTCGATCTCGTGGGTGCGGATGCTCATCCACGCCAGTCCGAAGACCGTCACCGCGACCGAGAAAACGATCATCATCGATTTGACAGGCTTTACAAGTGACGGAAGTGCAGTCACACCTACAACGACGAGAACCAGGGTCGACAGCAGGAGGTAACGGCCACCCCACTGCGGGCCGGCGCCGCCAGTCCATTGAACCGCCCAGATCACTGGCAATCCCACGAGCGCGCCGCACACCGCGATCCGTCCGAGGTCATTCACGGGCTGACGCCAAGCTGCTAGGGCACCGACCGCCGCCAACGGTGCTGCACCGGCAATTCCAGGAACGAACCCGAAGCCATTGAGCCAAAGTGCGGTGTAGACGACTGCGATACAGGCGAGGAGAGCACGGATCAGCGGCATACGGCGGATAGGAACCGGCTTCCGGCCGCGGAGCACCACCCATGCAATCAGACCCGTGAACACCGCACCGACGGCAATCGCCCCCCAACCGGTGTCACCGAACACGCCGAGCGACGTGACCAGCCCCTCGCGCAACCGGAACGCGAGGTCGTTGCCGAAACCGCCGGCTGCACCGGTTGTGCGTCCCTCCCGTAGCCCACTCCCCAGAATCCAGCGGCTCAACCCGAGGTTGGCAATGAGTGGCCCGAGGGTACCGGCGATGAAAGCTGCGCCCGGGATAATCCAAGGAGCAACGCGCCGTTGGCGGCGGATGATCGCGACAGCAGCCGTTACCGCCATGACAGCGGCGTATGCCAGCGCTTCGGTTCGCATTGTTGCCGCGGCACCGAATCCCAAGCCTGCGGCCAAACCCAACCAGACCCGTGTACGCCTATTTTCGCTCTCCATCATGTCCAGAAGTGCCACGGTTCCCCAGGCCATGAGCATCAAGCCGATGGTGTGTTCCCAGAAATCGAGCGCGTAGATCGTTACTGGTGACGCGCAGCCGATGACCCAGAACGCCCACCACTGGCGTTGGACGTCCGCACCGAAGCGTCGTGCCAGCGTCTTTGCAGCATAGGCACACCCGACCGCGCCGAGCATCGGGAGCAGTAGCGTCAGGCGATACCCCCCAATGCGGTACAGCGGCTCGCCTAACAGCAACATGGGAAACGTCGTTACCTGCACCCACTGGTCACCGACGTGGAGTGAGTTGTAAAGGGGGTGGAGTGCCCCGGTCGGGTCCCATCGGACTGCCCAGTAGCCGACATCGACGTTGGTGTACGTGTCGTTTCGAGCCATGGAGACGAGGGTTGCGACCTTGCCGCCGGTGTCGGTGCCCAGGAACCCATTCGGGCTGTTCACGTACGACAGAAGCCAATAGATGACGAGCAACGCGGTTCCCGGGATCGAACCGCGCAACCAAGCTGGAGTCCGCGTCCATCGACCGACAGTTGCAGTCGGCGTCACTTGTGCTGTCGGCGCGGACACCCGTTGTGACACGGGGACATGGTAGGCCGTGACCATTCGCGGGGACTGCGGCGCGTGGAGGGGATTGTGAGTGATCAGCGGGGGTTGCCGTCTCGGGGCTTTTGTTGGTTTGCGAGTTTCCCGATGGTCGTAGGCCTTCCGAAGCCGTTAAGGATCGGTGAGCGTGCTCGGCACCCGTTCAGCGTGGATCGGGCGGATTCCGTGCCGATCCGAAGACGGTGTGGCGGACGGTGAACCGTGCAACGATGAAAGGAACGCCGAGGACATCCCGCGTCGGACCCACGGACTCACCTCCGACGGCGTCGAGCCGATAGATCCGACGGGGCTTCGACCACCGAAAGGAGAGCGCCGGATATGCGGACACTCGCCCGGTTCGGGCTCTTCGCCGGTGTCGTCGTGCTCGTACTCGGACTGTCCAAGGTGCACGCCGCGTGGGTGGCCGAGACGCCCTATTCGTGGCACACCTCGTCGCGGTTCGCGTGGTCGATCACCTACATGGTGGTGCTTATGGTCGCCGCGTACGCAGCGGGACTGCCGGACCTGTTGCGTCGCCCTCGCACGTCGTTCCTCGCAGCCGCTGGTGCGGCGTCGATCGCCGCGGGAGCAATTTCGCTGGTGCAGTTGGCGACCGGTGACGCCTTGTTGCCCCGGTTCGTGGTGTTCGGCACGGCGGCCGGGTTCGTACCGTGGGCGATGGCGTGTACCGCGATCGCCGGAAATGGTCGACGTTCGAACCTGGCTCGAGACCGGGTCCTGTTCGTCGGTTCCGATGACGCCGCGACCACGTTGGCCTACGATCTCGAGCTGGCGCCCGAGCATCCGGCGGCGCTCGTCGGGCATCTGAACGTGGATGCAGTGACACCGACCGGTTCCGGGAGTCGCCCGCTGGTCGAGTCGGCGGAACGCTTGGAAGCGACCGTGCTGGTGCTCGACAACACGGCTCAGGAGTCCGAATCGGCCATCGCGCAGGCAGCGGTGCTGCATGCCGCTGGCACCAGAGTGCGGCCGCTGGCCCAGTTCTATGGTGAATGGCTGGGAAAGCTGCCGATCGACGAACTCGAGCGGGCCTCGATGTTGTTCGACATCGGTGAGGTGCACCGAGCCCGGTATGCGCGGCTGAAGCGCGTGATCGACGTGCCGCTCGCCGTAGTCGGCATGTTCCCGTTCGTCCTGTCCGTCCCTGCCGTGTTCGCCGGAAACCTGATCGGCAACCGCGGTCCCTTGTTCTACCGACAGCGGCGGATCGGCAAGGACGGTGAAGCGTTCATCATCCTCAAGTTCCGCACGATGTTGCCCGATTCGAGTGAGTCGTCGTGGACCACCACCGACGACGGCCGCATCACCCGCTTCGGTGGGCTGTTGCGCCGTTGGCACGTCGACGAGCTGCCCCAGATGTGGAACATCCTGCGCGGTGACCTGGCGGTGGTCGGCCCGCGCCCCGAACAACCCCGCTATGTGGCGGAGTTGTCCGAGAAGCTTCCCTTCTACGACCTGCGCCACACTGTTCACCCTGGGCTGACCGGATGGGCGCAGGTGAAATACGGTTACGCAGGTGACGAACAGGACGCGTTGGAGAAGTTGCAGTACGAGTTCTTCTACCTGCGCCAGCAGAGCCTACTGTTCGACGCCCGGATCATCGCTCGCACCGCCCGCAGCATCGTGAACCGAGGCGGCCGGTGAGCGACCCGAACACGACCGCCTCCGACGACGACACGTCCGCGCTCGTCTCGGTCGTGATTCCTGCGTACCGGGCCGCCCACGTGATCGGGGGATGCCTCGATTCGGTTCTCGCGCAAACCTGGCCGGTGGAACACACCGAGGTGATCGTCGTCGACGGGTGCAGCGACGACGGCACGGCCGGGATCGCACGAGACCTGCTCGAAAGGCGGGGCTTCGTACGGGTAGTGACCGTCGAGAACCCGGGCCGCACGATCCCCTCGAACCTCAACCGTGGACTCGCCGAAGCGCACGGGGAGTTCGTCTGTCGCGTCGATGTCCGCAGCAGGCTCCCGGAGCACTATGTCGCGACGTGCGTCGCGACGCTGACGACGCATCCTGGACGGAAGGTCGTGGGCGGGCGTCAGTACGCGGTGCCACCGACGCCCGATGCGAAGGGTCGGGGGATCGCGCGGGGTCTCAACAACCGTCTGACGATGGGTCTGTCGCGTTACCGGCGGGGAGCCGGGAGCGGGCCGTCCGACACGGTGTATCTCGGGTTCTACCGGACCGAGGAGCTCCGGATCGTCGGTGGCTGGGACGAACGGCTGCTCGTGAACGAGGACTTCGATCTCAACCAACGGTTCGGTGGCGTCGACACCGTCTGGTTCGACAATCGTCTGGATGTGGGCTATGTCCCCCGGTCCGGCTTTGCAGAGCTGTTCTCCCAGTACCTGGGGTTCGGCAAGGGCAAGGTGGACTACTGGCGGCTCCGGCGCACCTCGCCGAAGGCACGCCAGTGGCTCGCAATGATCGCTCCACCCGCCGCGGCCATGCTCGCCGCGGTCCCGATCCTCGGTGCGTCCCGAGGGAGGAGGGCATGCCGTGTGGTCTCCCTGCTCACCGTGGCGTCGATCGTCGCGTTGACCGTCGAACATGCGGGAACCACCGCCCCGGCCCGACCGGAGGTTCGCCTCATGTCGCTGCTGACGACCGTCACGACGACCACGGCGTGGACCGTGGGTTCGTGGCTCCGCCTGGCGAGCCGGGGGAACCGGCACCGCGCGACCGACCGGGGCACACCCGACATGACGAGAAGGTGAGGTCGTGCACAAGGAGAACGGGACCCACGGACATCGCACGGTGCTCGCCGACGCGGCCGGTATCGACGATCCGATGCCGCGGTTCCGTGCCCTGATCCAACACGGGTGGGCGCCGATCTCCCCGATCGGCAACCCACAACGGCTCGTGCCGGCACTGACCTACGTCGCGTGGTCCGAATCTGATGCGGACAAGGTGCGGGCGGCCGGAGCGCGCCGGGTCGAGGCGATCGGGTCACCGTTCCTCTACCTGCGCCGATCCCGTG
Source organism: uncultured Iamiaceae bacterium (assembly GCA_964626395.1). GTDB lineage: Bacteria > Actinomycetota > Acidimicrobiia > Acidimicrobiales > Iamiaceae > JAFDWI01. The sequence continues at coordinate 4,810 of CAZVFF010000156.1, forward strand.
GGTTCGACGAGGGGACCACGGCACCCCGGCCCGGCGACGGATCGATGCTCGTCTACCCGGCACACAGCTGGGAACGCGAGGAGATGTCCGGGAACCACGAGCAGTACATCGCCGAGATCCGCGAGCGCGCCGAGGGACCGGTCACGGTCTGTCTGTACTGGGTTGACTTCCTCCAACCGGCGATCCGACACGGTTACCGCGATGCGGGTTTCCACGTCGTCACCCACGGGGTGCGCTACGACCCCGGCTTCCTGTGGCGGCAGCTCGACGAACTGTTGCGGCACGACATCGTGGCGAGCAACCATCCCTCGACCGCGCTCTGGTACGCGGGGAGTCTCGGCCGCGACATCATCCGCTTCGGACCGGGCTTCAGCATGTCGGGGGAGGCCTTCCGGCGCCGTTGGGAGGAGTTCCAGCACCGTATGTGGCCCCGGATCGACGAGCAGATCGTCGCCGGCGTGGCGGCCGTCGAGCTTGCCGAGCACGAACTAGGTGCACCGTCGATGCGTGACCGCGACGAGCTCCGCGCCATCCTCGGTCCGCTCGACCCGCGGACCCGCCCGTGGGCCGCCAGGTTCGAGCGTGCCGCGATCTGGGGGGAGTTCACCGTCCGTCGGACCTTGAGCGCGGCGCGTCGGAGCGGGCGCCCGGGCGGACTCCTCCCGCGCAACATGCAGATGATGGCTGAGGTGCTCGATGCCCCGGAGGAGCCGGACGATCCGGACGATCCGACCGACGATGGTTGACGGGCACCGGGCGATCCGGTCGGGATCGTCGGTCGCGTTTCTGTTCCGGCGAGGGAGCATCTATTCAATCGCGCAGGCGTCGCGCATGTTGGCGATGCTGGTGGTCACCCCGCTGGTCACCCGCGTGTTGTCGAGCGACCAGTACGGAACCCTCGCGACGGCGACACGTGTCGGCCAGGTCATCGCGGTCATCGTCGCGATGGGGGTGCCAGGCGGGCTCGCCCGGATGTACTTCGACCGTGGTGGCGAGCGGACGGCACGACGGCTCGCGACCTCCACGCTGCTCATCGCGATCAGCGCGGCGACCGTCATGCACCTCACGGGGCCGGTCTGGGCACGCATGTTCGACGGGCTGGACTATTCCGGACCGTTGATCGTGGTGGTGTGGATGGGGGTGCCGCTCGCCGCACTGGACGCCTCCCAGGCGATCCTGCGCGACATGGACGACGCGGCGGGGTTCGTGATCGCGGCGATGATCGCGAGTGCCGTGGCGCAGCT
>CAZVFF010000157.1:0-6047 GCA_964626395.1 uncultured Iamiaceae bacterium
CGCGACGAGCGCGGGGGCGAGCGGGTGGTCGCTGTCGGCTTCCGCGGCGGCCGCCATGGCCAGGACCTCGTCGGGGTCGGATCCGGCAGCGGGTTCGATGCCGGTCACGACGGGTTCGCCGACGGTGAGGGTGCCGGTCTTGTCGAAGAGCACCGCGTCGACCTGTCGCATGGTTTCGAGCGCGAGCCGGTCCTTGATGAGCACACCGCCGCGTGCGGCCCGCTCGGTCGCGATCCCCACGACCAGGGGGATCGCGAGTCCCAGTGCGTGCGGGCAGGCGATGACCAACACCGTGTTGACCCGTTCGATCGCCGAGTCGGCGTTGCCGAGGATCATCCAGACGACCGCGGTGATGACCGCGGCCCCCAGCGCGAACCAGAACAGCATCGCCGCGGCCCGATCCGCAATCCGTTGGGTCCGCGACGAGGAGGCCTGCGCCTCGGCGACCAGACGGTCGATTCCGGCCAGGGTGGTGTCGTCACCGGTCGCGGTGACCCGGACCCGCAGGCCCGAGTCGGTGGCGACCGTCCCGGCGGTCACGGTGTCACCCTCGGCGCGGGGAACCGGACGGGACTCGCCGGTGATCATCGACTCGTCCATCGCGGCACGGCCGTCGATGACGACGCCGTCAGCTGGGACGTTGCCCCCGGGGCGCACCACGACGACGTCGCCCACGACCAGCTCGGCCGGGGCGACGGTGACGATCCGGTCGCCGTCGACGCGTTCGGCCTCGTCGGGCAGCAACGCGGCGAGCGAATCGAGCGCCGAGGTGGTCTGCGCGAGGGACCGCATCTCGATCCAGTGGCCGAGCAGCATGATCACGACCAGTAGGGCGAGTTCCCACCAGAACTCCAGGTCGGGGTCGATGATGCCCGACGTCGCCGCCCAGGAGGCGGCGAACGCGACGGTGATCCCGAGCGAGATCAGCAACATCATCCCCGGCGCGCGGTCGCGGATCTCGTCGGATGCGCCGGTCAGGAACGGTCGCCCTCCCCAGAGGTACATGACGGTGCCCAGCACCGCCGCGACCCAGGTTCCCCAGCCGGGCACCGAGTAGCCCACCAGGTCCGCGAACATCGGCGAGAACCCGACGACCGGTACCGCGAGCACCAGGTTGATCCAGGACAACCGCCGGTACTGTTCCACGTGTCCGGCGTGATCGTGGTGATCGTGGCCGGCGTGGTCGGCCCGGTCGTGGTGGTGACCGACGTGGTCGTCGTGTCCGCCGTGGCGGGCGTCGTACGGATCGGTCGCGGACGGTGTGCGTGCGGGGCGTCGCTGTTCGTCCATGCCGTCGTCCTCTCCACGGGTGTCGCCGCCGGGACGGTCCACCCGGTACGCCCCGACGACATCGGCTCCGAGCCACCTTATACCCCCAGGGGGTATAGAGGTCAAGGGCGGGCCGTGTCGGCTCCCTCGAGGTCCAGGCGGGGGAGCACCCGATCGAGCCGTCGGGGGAACCACCAGTTGGCATCGCCCATGATCGACATCACCGCGGGAACCAGGATCATCCGCACGATCGTGGCGTCCACCGCGACGGCGGTGGCCAGGCCGATCCCCATCATCTTGACCACGGGGTCGTCGCTGACGACGAAGCCGACGAAGACGCTGATCATGATGAGTGCGGCAGCGGTGATCACCCGGGCGGTCGCGCCGAGGCCGACGACGACCGCGGCGATGTTGGTGTGGCCGGCGTGGTACTCCTCGCGGATGTGCGACAGGATGAACACCTGGTAGTCCATCGACAGGCCGAAGAGGATCGCGAACATCATCATGGGGACGAACGCGGCGATCGGGACCGGTTCGGCCAGGCCGATCAACGACCGGCCCCACCCCCACTGGAACACGGCGACGACCACGCCGTAGGCGGCACCGATCGACAACAGGTTCATCGCCGCCGCGGTGACCGGGACGACGATCGAACGGAACACGACCAGCAACAACAGGAACGACAGTGCGACGACCCCGCCGATGAACCACGGCAGGCGTTCCGCGATCCGGTCGGACTGGTCGATGTAGCCGGCGGTGGGTCCGCCCACGTACGCCTCGGCACCGGTGTCGGCGATCGCCGCGGGCAGGACCCCGGCGCGCAGTTCGTGGACCAGGTCCGAGGTCGCGGCGTCCTGGGGTGGAGAGGTCGGGATCACCGTGAACAGGGCGGCATCGCCGGCGTCGGTGAGTTCGGGTGGGGCGACCGCACGCACTCCCGGCGTGGCGCGCAACGCTGCCGCGATGTCGTCGACGACGCCCGGGGCGGTCACCTCGGCCAGGTCGACGGCCACCAGGAGCGGGCCGTTGAAGCCGGGGCCGAACCCGGCGGCGAGCAGGTCGTAGGCCTGGCGGTGGGTGGTCGAGGTCGGATCGGTTCCGGCGTCCGCCTGGCCCAGGCGCATGCCGAACAACGGCACCGCCATGACGATCAGGACCGCGGTGGCGACGATCGCAGCCGGCCAGGGGCGGTGGGCGATGGCGTGTGCCCACCGGGTCCAACCACGTCGGTCTTCGGGTTCACCGATGTCGTGGGTGGCCGGAGTGTCGGAACGGTTCGTTTCCGGTGGGCGCGGTGTCGACCCGTTGGCGACGCGCGCGGGTTCGCCGTCGACCGGAGCCGGACCCGGAGATGTCTCGGCGAACCGGTGCCGTACGGCCCTGGGCAGAACCCGGTCCCCCGCGACCCGCAACAGGGCCGGCAGCAGGGTCACCGCGATCACCACGGCCACCGCGACGACGATCGACGCGGCCCAACCGAGGGCCGCGACGAAGGGGATCCCGGCGAAACCGAGCCCCAGAATGGCGACGACGACCGTGCCACCGGCGACGACGACCGCCTGGCCGGCGGTGGCGGTGGTGCGGCCGATCGAGGTGACCGGATCCATACCGGCCAGGAGCTGATCACGGTGGCGGCTCAACACGAACAGGGCGTAGTCGATCCCCACGCCCAGGCCGATCATGGTCGCCAGGCGCGGCGCGATGGAGGGGATGTCGACGAACACACCGACGAGTCCGACCAACGCCAGGCCGGTGGCCAGACCGACGACCGCGGCGGCGATGGGCATGGTCCCGGCGAGCAGGGATCGCATCGACACCAGCAGGATGACGAGCGCGGCGAGCATCCCGATCATCTCGGCGGGCCCCTGGGAGTGTTCCTTCAACACGACGGGCAGTTCACCGCCGTAGGCGACCTGCACCCCCGTGGCTTCGCTGCCGGTCGCGGTCGCGACGAGCGCGTCGAGGCCCGATGATCCGACCTCGGCGGTCGGGGCGTCGTACTGGACAGCCGCGAATGCGGTGGTGCCATCGGGCGACATCGACCGGGGCGTGAGCGGGTTGGTCACGCCGGTGACGTGGTCGAGTGCCGCGACCCGTCCGGTGACGTCGGCGATCGTGGCGGCGTGTCGCGCGTCGTCCACGGCCCCGTCGGGGGTGTGGAACACCACCATCGCCGTGGCACCGGCGCGTTCGGGGAACCGCTCCTCGAGCAGGTCGAGCGCCTGTTGGGATTCCACACCGGGGACGGTGAAGTCGTCCACGGGGGGTGATCCGGCGAGGCGGTCGGCTCCGACGATCAGGACCACGGCAACCGCCCACACGGCCAGGACGACCCGGTGGTGTTCGGCGATCCAACGCCCGGTGCGTTCCAACATTCCGGCCACGACGACTCCGACTCCTCGCTTGCAGTCTCCGCATTATTGCAGTGACTGCATCTATTCACAACCCGTGCGCCGGTACGCTGAGGGCGTGGCGACCACCGGACTGCGGGAACGCAAGAAGCAGGAGCGACGTGCCCTGATCGAGGACACCGCGCTCGGGTTGTTCGAACGCGACGGGTTCGACGCCACCACCGTCGAGGACATCGCGGCAGCCTGCGACATCGCCCCGCGCACGTTCTTCTCGTACTTCGCGACCAAGGACGACCTGGTCCTCGCCGACTACGCGGACCGGCTCGGACGGATCCTGGATGCCGTGTCGGACCGCCCCGGCGACGAACCGGCCTGGCCCGCACTGCAGGCGGCGTTCGCCACGGTCGCCGCGGACTACGAAGCCGAGGTCGACCAGCTCCGGCGGCGCTTCGCGATCATGGCCGCCAACCCCTCGGTGCTCGCCCGCAGCCTGGAGCTGCAACTCGGTTGGGAGATCGCGCTCGCCGAACGCCTCGCCCGCCGCCGGAACGTCGACGATCGACTCGCGGGCCTGCTGGCCGCGACCGCGCTGGCGATCATGCGTTCCTCGCTACGTCAATGGCTCACCGAAGGCACCCGCCGACCCCTCCCCGACCTGATGCACCACGGGTTCGCGCTGTTGGGCGACGGACTCGACCGGATTGACTGATCCGGCGTCGGAGCGGACCCCCGGGTCCTCACACGTCACGTCGGGCCGGGTCGATGCGGTTCCCGCCCCACCGGATCGCAGGGTTCTCGGTCCGCCGGGGACCGACCCCCACAGCGGCATCGTGCCGGTTTCCGGGTCGTACTGGCCGAGCCATCTGGGTAGGTAGGTCGGGTCCACGAAGTCGTCGGGATGGTGGCTCGGCATGGCCGACACCGCCAGGGTCGGCATCACCTCGAACGCCATCGAGACGCCGAGGGTGAACAACCGGAACCAACACGTCGGCTTGTGGAGCCGTTTCTCGCCGTGCAGTTGCACCAGCGCGGCGAGGAACGCGAAGGACACGATCGTCGTGAAACCGATCCACGCCGTCCACGCGTACCGCAACCGGCTGCCGTCGGTCGCTTCGAACACGTCGAAGGTCGACGACTTGTGTTCGATCTCCTCGGCCAGGTGCCAGCAGTACAGGGTGGCGGCGACCGGGTCGGCCCGGTCCATCAACTTGCCGAGACGGGCTTCGGTCCAACGGGCCACCCCGTAGGAGATCGTCTCACCGGACGCCGCGTACGCGACCCGGAACCGGTCGCTGCGACGGCCCACCCACCGGTCGTTCCACGCGAGCAGCCGTTCGACCCGACGCAGCCCCGGGTAGCGGGCCACGACGAGTTCGTTCAGCTTCGCGTGCTGGGTGAAGTGGCCGGTCTCCTGACGCACGTAGGCCTCGGTGCGTTCCCGCAGCTCGGGGTCCAACCGGTCGAACGTGGACTCCACCGCCTCGATGAACCGGGGCTCCGCATAGGGCATGCCCAATGAGATGCCGTTTGCCGCGGCGGCGAACTCGGGCAGGTGCGGAGCCCACATCGGGTCGAAGTCGTCGGGGTACTCGAAGCGCACCCGGCGGTCGGTCAGGCCGGATCTCGACGCATCCCCGACGGGGCCGGACATGGTCGCGTCGCCGGACGTGTCACCCGACCCGTCACGTTCCCCGGTCGTTTCCACCACCCGCCTATCGGCTCGGGGCGGTCCATGGTGAGCCACGGCTCACACCGCGGCGTCGGAGCGGGCCCGGGCCGGACTCGGAACCCGGTCCCACACAACCGGGTCGACTCCCATCAGTCCGCGTCGTCGGGCCCGGCCGTCGTCGGAACCGTCGGGTCCCACCGTCCGGCGAACGCGAAGAACGCGCCGACGACGAAGAACAACGGGTGCAGGAAGCTGACCCGACGGAGGAACGCGAGCTGTACGAGAATCCATGCCATCAGGGTCAGCCCCGCCCCGGTCGAGGTCGGGCCGGTGCGTGGGTCACCACGCCACGCCCGGACCGTCAACACCGTGAACGGCACACCGATGATCCCGCCCAACGCCGCGCCGCTGAACCGTCGGCTCCCGAAGGGCAGACGCGCATCCATCTCGGGACCCAGCGACAACTTTTCGGTCATGAATCCGGCGGCACCGCCGTACGCGCTGAACGCCACGAACCCCGCGATGGTGGCCAACGGTCTTCGGCGCGGTCGCCGGCACGCGTTCCGACTCGCCTCGGGGGCGACCCTGGTGGCGCGCGATGACCGGGGACCCGACATGGCGTCATCGTAGGAGACCTTCCTCCACCGCAGGTGCGACAACCGGCCGGATGACGGTTGTCCCGGCCGTGGTGACGTCGGCATCGTTCGGAACGGCCTGCCACCGCCGAATCCCCGAACGCGGCGGGAACGCCGATCTCG
>CAZVFF010000158.1:0-4648 GCA_964626395.1 uncultured Iamiaceae bacterium
GTCGTGGTAACCGAGTCCGATCATCGCCTTGCGGGGTCGGTTCATCGCCGCCAGGTCCCGGAGTCCGGCCAGGGCCTCGTCCTCGGACCGGGGGCCGCCCAACGCCAACGGGGCACGGTGGCGGATCTGTTCGGGGACGACCTCGTCGATCAACCCGTCGAGGGTCTCGTGGCCGAGCACGGCGAGCATCGTGGCCCGTTCATCCGCATCGGGACCGATGTGACGTTCGAGGAAACCGTCCTCGTCGAGCAGTTCGTCCAGGGAGGCCGGGTCGGTCGCGGTCATGGGCAGATCTTCACCTTTGGTCGTCCGGGGGATGCTCGACTCTCTCGTACCGGCGCAGAGCGTACGACCGGTCCCGGATTCAGGCCAGTTGGCGTGCGAGTGCACCCGAGTCGAAGTAGGCGCGAACGCTGATCAGCGCGGCGTCGTCGAAGTGGAAGAAACAGGCCGTGCGGATCCGGAAGTGGCGCCCGGGTGCACCCAGTCCGGTGATCGGCACGCGGTACACCCCCGACAGCCACAGCTCGGCGGCGACGACCTCCGGGTCGTGCCAGAAGTGGATCACCTCGGTCACCAGCTCGGGGAAGGCCTGGGCCCGTTCGAGCAGATAGCCGCGCACCTCGTCGGCGCCGTCGTACACACGTCCGCTGCCGACCAACTCGTAGCGCGGATGGGTGAACGTGGCGAGGATGAGATCGGGGTCGCCCGTGCGTTCGGCGTCGATGTGCGCGTGCAGGACGTTCTCGCGTGCCGAAACCAGTTCGCCGGTGCCCCGTGTCATCGGTCCCACCCTAGTGCCGACCCCGGCGACGTCGTCCCCGTCGGGGTGCCACAATGGGGACGGACACCCATGGAGCGCGATGGCAACGACGAGCGGAACCCCTGACATGTCCCTCGGTGCGGTCGTCATCGCGCCGACGGGTGGTGACGATTTCTGGCCCGTGACCACACGTTGGCGCGCGGTCGTGCGGGTGGACGAACTGTTCCGATCGCCCGAATGGATGCTCGAACGGGTCAAGGCGGTGCCGCTGTCGTCGCGGATCGAACGGGCGCTGCTCGAAGCGGTACGGACCGACGACGGACGTGCCGTGCTGGAGCGGGCGTCGGAACCGGGGGAGCACCGCGTGGCCGCCGCGACCATCGCGGCGTTGCGCCTCGCGAACGATCATCCCGAACGGGCGCTGCGTTTTCTCGGTTGGATCCGACAGTCACCCGATGATCCGTCGAATCTGCGTTTCCTGCGCCGCTACCTGCCGGGTCTGCACGTGCTCGTACGACCGGATCCCGAACTGGGGTGCGCGCTGCCGTTGGGTCACGACTCGCTCGGGTTGTTGGCGGCGGAACTGTTCCGCTCCGCCGGCGACACCGACCGGGCCGCGCGGGTCCTGGGGTCGTTGTCGCCGAGCGCACCGGTCGCGTTGGCCGGCGCGTCCCTGCGCCTGCACGTCGGTGACGTCGAAGGAGCCCGTGGCCTCGCCCGCGATCGTCCCGTCGCCGATGACGTGTCCGCGGCGTTGCGGATTCTCGACGCGGCGGCGTGTGAACGCTCCGGGGAGCCGACCGAAGCGTTGTCGACCCTCGAACCGATCCTGGAACGCCCGGCCCTGGCCCTGCCGGTGGAACGACTCGGGCGATCGCTACGAGCCCGGGCGTTGCGTGCCACCGGTCGGGACGTGGAGGCGTCGCTCGTCGACGAGGACTTCGGTGCGACCGCGCCGGTCGCACCGACACGGCGGAAAAAGGAGCCCGTACCCGAACCGCCGCTGTTCGGGCGGACCCTGACCGACGCCATGGACGACGCCTGGGCCCGGGTCCGACGCCAGCACGTCGCGCCGGCACGACTGGATCCGGGTGCGCTCGAAGCGGCCTGTGAAGGCGCCATCGTGCTGATCCGGGCCGGACACACCGAGACGGCCGAAGCCGAGTTGCTCGCGCACATGGACGGAGTGGAAGCCGCGGTCGACGCGGGCGCGCCCGTCGTGGAGGACTTCCACGTGCTGCTCGCCGGCCTGTTCGCCCAGCAGGACCTCACCGTGGAGGAGGTCGTCACCCTGGAGCGTCTGCGGGCGGCGCACCGACGGGCCGGCAGCGACGTGTCCGAAGGCGTGCTGTCCCGCCTCGCGGAGGCGAGAACCCAACTCGACGCCCTCGCCTGAGCCGACCGCGTCGGGCCTCGTCGGGGCCCCCTGATCCGTTACTTTACAGAACGGGCCTTATCGGCGGTCGAGGGGATCTTCTGCGTGTTCCACTCGCACATGTGCGCGGAATCCGGTACGCTCGCCCCGTCGGCGATCGCCGACGTGCGCTGAACGAGGGGTACGAGACGATGCACGGTCCGTCGAAGGGAATGTGCGCGATCCTGGTCACCGGGATCCTCCTGCTCGCGGGTTGCGGCAACGATCCGGGCGGCAGAAGCCGGCCGGATCGCACCGGCGACGGCGACGGCGACGGTCCCACGGCCTCGGCTGAAGGACTCTTCGACCCGGCGATCGTCAACCAACCCGTCCACGAGGGCACCCCGGCACGAGGCGGGTCGATCACCTTCGGCCTCGAGAGCGACATCGTGAACGTCTCGCCCAACCAGTCGATCGTCCAGGCTGCCGACGTGCAGGTCGCCACCGCGGTGTACGACCCGTTGATCGGCTTCGACACCGAAGGATTCCCGGTGACCGACAACGCCGACCGGAGCCGCAACCAGCTCGCAGAGACGTTGACCTCGACCGACGACATGACGGTCTGGACGCTGACCCTGCGTGACGACGTGTCCTTCTCCAACGGTGAGCCGCTCACCGCGCAACAGGTCGTCGACCAGACCGAATGGGTCAAGGCGTCGGGTACGTGCGACTGCGACGAGGCCGCGCAGATGATCGTCGACGTCGAGGCCACCGACGACCACACCGTCGTCTACCGCCTCGACGAGCCCGTGGTGGACTGGCCGGTCCGGCTCGCGCGTGGCGGGTTGGCGTGGATCACCGAATCGGGTGCCCGGGCCGAAGCCGACGATCCGGCGAACCCGGGAATCGAACACCTGATCGGCACCGGGGCGTTCGTGTTCGCGGAGAAGTCCGGTGACTCCTGGGTCGTCGAACGCAACGAGCACTACCACGGGGTCGACCCGGAAAACGGCGATGCACCCCTGCCGTACCTGGACTCAATCACCTTCCTGCCGCTCGCCGATTCGGTGACCCGTCTGCAGGCCGTACAGTCCGATTCGGTCCAGATCATGCAGACCGCCGACACCGCCAACCTCGTCGACGCGAAGAAGGACGGCACCCTCGGGGTGCAGCCCGCCCAGGGGACCTCGTCGACGATCTTCGGCTTCAACCTCACCGGACCTCCCTTCGGCGTCGACCCCGAACCGGACGAGGAGGCGCAACAGACCGCGATCCGCTCGCTCGACGATCCGACCGCGCTCGCCGCCCGTCAAGCGGTCGCGTACGCCACGAACCGCAACGAGATCAACCAGAAATCCTACGAAGGCACCCGCGTGCCCGCCTACGGTTTCCTGCCACCGGAGAACCCGTGGTTCGATCCCGACGGGCAGCTCCCCCGGTTCGACCTGGCCCGGGCCACCGAACTGGTCACCGAGGTGACCGACGCCGGGGTGCCCGTCGACATCGACCTGCTGTGCATCAACACCCCCCAGGCCAAGGGGATGTTCGACCTGTTCGAACAACAGCTCGAAGCCGCGGGGTTCCGGGTCACCCAACACACCGTCGAGCAGTCGGTGCTGGTCCAGAACCTGCTCGCCGGCGCCGGCGACATCGACTGGAACCTGGCGTGTCTGCGCAGCCCCCAGTTCACCGACCCGAACGCGCTGGCCAACCCGCTGGGCACGGGCGGCACCGTGAACTTCGCCAAGTACTCCCGGGCCGACGTCGACGAATGGCTCGACGAGGCACGCCGCACCGCCGACACCGCCGAACGCAAGGCGTTCTACGATCGGATCCAACAGCAGGCCGCAACCGACGTGGTCTACATGCCGACCCTGTTCGACTACTACGGGAACGTGTTCCGCGACGGCATCAGCGGGCTGTCCGCCCCGTTGCCGGTCTCCCTGGGTGTGATCGCCCCCGGCATGCTGTACCGGGTCGACTGATCGTGGGAACTCCACTGCGGTCGTGCGGTAGGGTCACCGGCGGACCCGCCACGGGGACGGGCCCACGAGACCGGATCAAGGGGAAAATGTGAAGCAGCCGACCACCACCGGGCGGGGCCTCCGCTGGAGCGCGCTCGTGTGCACGCTCGCACTCGTCATCGCGGGTTGCAGCAACAACGACTCGGGCGGCAAGACCGACGGGGGCACCAACGCCAAGGGGGACGCCGCCGGGCAGGAGGTCGGGCTCCTGCCCGAGGACCTGATCAACGCGCCGGTCCACGAAGGCACCCCCGAGCGTGGCGGCACCCTCACCTGGGGTCTGGAAGCCGACGTGCTGGACGTCTCGCCCAACCAGAGCGTGATCCAGAACTCCGACGTGCAACTCGCCTCGTCGGTGTTCGACACGCTGATCACCTTCGACGACAAGGGCCTGCCGATCGTCGACAACACCGACCACGCGGCGAACCAGCTCGCCGACAGCCTCACCCCTTCGGACGACCTGAAGACCTGGACCCTCACCCTGCGTGAGGGCCTGCAGTTCTCCAA
>CAZVFF010000158.1:4658-6045 GCA_964626395.1 uncultured Iamiaceae bacterium
TCACCGCACAACAGGTCGTCGACCACACCGAATGGGTGCGCGACGTCGGTGCGTGTGCCTGTGACGCCAACGCCCAGCAGATCGATCAGGTCACCGCGATCGACGACGTGACCGTCGAGTACCAGCTCGGCGAGCAGGTGGCGAGCTGGCCGACCGTGCTCAGCCTCGGCGGGCTCGGGATGATCACCGAGTCCGCGGCCCGCGAAGCCGCCGACCATCCCGAGAACCCCGACATCGGCCACCTGGTCGGTGCGGGACCGTTCCACTACGTGTCCAAGACCGGCGACACCTACCGGGTCGAGGCCAACGAGCACTACTACGGCGTCGACCACGAGAACGACGACGCCGCGCTGCCCTACCTGGACGCGATCGAGTTCAAGATCCTCGCCGACTCGGTCACCCGTCTGCAGGCGGTCCAGTCCGGCGGTGTCGACATCATGCAGACCGCCGACACGAAGAACCTGGTCGGCGCGGTCAAGGATCCGAAGTTGGGTGTGCAGCCCGTGGCCGGTACCAGCTCCACCATCGAGGTGATGAACCTCACCCACCCGCCCTTCGGTGTGGAACCCGAACCGGGTGAGGACCCCCGCGACACCGCACGTCGTTCGCTCGACGACCCGACCGCGCTCAAGGCTCGCCAGGCCTTCGCGAAGTCGATCGACCGCAACGAGATCAACCAGAAGTACTACGAGGGTGCACGGATCCCCTCCTACGGGTTCTTCCCGTCGGACAACCCGTTCTTCGACCCCGACGGGCAGGTCCCCCGCTTCGACGAGGCCGGCGCCACCGATCTGGTCGATGAACTCGTGGCCTCCGGTACGGACATGAAGGTCAACCGGATGTGCATCGAGACCCCCGAGGGACACGGGGTCTTCGACATCCTCCAACAGCAGGGCCGTCGGGTCGGGATCGACATGACCCTGGAGGCCGTCGACCAGGCCAAGTTGATCCAGAACGTCCTGGGTGGCGCGGATGAGATCCAGTGGGACATCACCTGCTTCCGTTCGGCGCAGATGGCCGACCCGGACGGCATGTACGGCGGCCTGCACAGCACCGGCTCCGCGAACGTCGCCAAGTACGCCCGTGACAACGTGGACGAATGGCTCGACCAGGGGCGTGCCGAGACCGATTTCGAGACCCGCAAGGCCCTGTACGACCAGATCCAGGAGCAGGTCGCGGAAGACGTCGTGATCATCCCCCGGCTGTTCGACTACTTCGGAAACGTGTTCCGTGACGACATCAGCGGCCTGAGCGCTCCATCGCCGTCGTCGCTCGGAATCATCCGTCCCGGCCAGCTGTACCACAAGGCCGGCTGACACCGTCGAGGGGGGGGGGGTGGGGGTGTGGGCCCGGACACCCGCCGGGGGGGTGAGCTGAAACGCAGGGG